>NZ_JBSRZW010000016.1:0-65012 GCF_054058015.1 Thermostichus sp. MS-CIW-30 | reverse complement strand
AGTAAGGGCACACGCAGTTCGCGGCGCAGATGCCGTCAACTGCTGCAACGGCTGTCTGGCAAGGAGAGGCGCTTTCAGGCGTGGGTCAATCATCGAATCTCCAAAGCTATTGTCTCTAGGGCAAAGACCACAAACAGCGCTATTGCCCTGGAAGATCTGACAGGGATCCGGGAAAGGGTCAATCAACAGCCATGCAGCAAAGCCGAGCGGCACAGGGCCAACAGTTGGGCGTTCTACCAGCTCAGGATGTTTGTGGCCTACAAGGCTGCCATCGCCGGAGTGTCTGTAGTACTGGTCCCGCCTGCCTACACGTCGCAGACCTGCCACCGGTGTTTGCATATCCATCCCGACCCTGCGCAATCCTACCGCAATGGGAAGCAGTTTAAGTGTGGGCACTGTGGATGGGAAGGGGATGCGGACTGGAATGGGGCCAACATGATTGCCAAACTTGGGGCTGTCGTAAACCAGCCTAGAGGTCCGTGGTTGGCTTGCCAACTGCAGGGCTACCGTTCGCGCCAGCGGGCCGGAGGCCTTAAGCCCGCCCTGTACTGTGAAGCAGTTAGGGTCGGGTAGTTTACTGAAACAGGTAGGCCAGCCCCACCAGCAAGGCCACTAACCCCACCGCTGTCAGGGTGAAGTGAAGCAGGGAAGTCTTGCCTTTGCGCACCATGTTGCGCATGGCCAGGCGGGTGTAACTCAGCTGGGGGGGGGATCCCGCCCCAACCGAAGGAGAATCTGCAGAAGAAGGCTGCGGCATCAGGATAACCAGAGCGATAATTTACCCTACCTTCAGGCTAGCTTAATCTGCTCCTCCGGATAGAGGTGTTTCCCAAGCTTCGACCTTTCCGCTGAAGAGGGGCCATAGCTGTCGCGCGGGGATCTTCCGGTGCCAAAATAACGACAGCATCCCCCTCTTTTGCCCCCCATGTTGCAAGTTCAGCATCTTTCCTACCATCCGGCAGGCGTTTCCCAGCCCATTCTCAACGATCTTTCCTTTGAGTTGGGCCTGAACCAGTTGGGGCTGATCGTGGGCAAAAGTGGGGCGGGCAAGAGCACCCTGCTGGAGATTTTGGCTGGCTTGGCGCGGCCCACCCAAGGACGGATTACCTGGGGAGGGGCAGAACTTTCCCCCAACCGCTTGCGCAGCATGGCGGGGTTGGTGTTTCAGTTTCCAGAGCGCCACTTTTGCGGCTTGACGGTGCTGGAGGAAATGCGCTTTGGTTATCCAGAGCTACAGAGAAAAGAGATCGAAAACGCCCTCAGACAGGTGGGATTGGAAGGGATCCCTCTACATACCTCCCCAAACCGCCTCAGCGGCGGGCAACAGCGGCGCTTGGCCCTGGCCGTCCAGTTGATCCGTGGCCCGTTTTTGCTGTTGCTGGATGAGCCGACGGCAGGATTGGATTGGTCGGTGCGACGGCAGTTGATCGAGCTGTTGGCTCGGCTAAAGTCCACCTGGACGGTGTTGGTGGTTTCCCACGACCCGGAGGAGCTGTCCTCCATTGCCGATGTGCGGTGGACATTGCAGGCGGGATCCCTGAAGCTGTTGCCGACGGAGGCTTTGCTTCACAGGTAGCGGCGGGGATCCACCGGTTGGCCATTGACGCGCACTTCAAAGTGAACATGGGGCCCGGTGGAGAGGCCGGTGGAGCCGGAAGCAGCAATTGCTTGCCCCCGCTGTACCTGCTGGCCTACCCCAACGGCAACGCGGCTGTTGTGGGCGTACAGGGTGGTGATGCCGCCCCCGTGATTCACAATCACCGTGTAGCCATAGCCGCCGTACCAGCCGGCGTAGATGACGGTGCCCCGGTCGGAGGCTCTCACCGCAGTGCCGGTGGGCACACCAAAATCGATCCCCGCATGAAAGCGGCGACTGCGGTAGATGGGGTGAACCCGCCAGCCAAAGCCGCTGGTGATCGGCCCGCGCACCGGAGCAATGAATCGGCCTGTCCCTTGAACGGGATCCCTGCCCCCCTGCTGTTGGGCCTGCTGGGCGATCAGTTGCTGGATGAGGAGAGTCAACTGTTGGGAATCGGCTTCCAGCCGCCGTTGGGCTGCTTCATAGGCCGCGCGTTCGTTGGCCAAGCGGCTCAACAGCTGCTCTTGGGCGACCGCCTGCTGCTGCAGTTGGTTCTTCTGGGCGGCCAGCTCCTGCAAAATCAAAGAGATCTCGTTGCGCTGCATCTCCAGGGCAATGCGCTGTTGATCCACCTCCTTGGCCATTGCTTGCAGCTCTTGGATCAACTGCCGATCCGCCTCGATCAACAGTTGCAGTTGGTGGCGGCGGTCGAAAAACTCGTTCAAGTCACGGCTGGTGAGCAGCAGAGCCCACCAATGTTCAGCCCCCTGCCGCTGCATGTAGCGCAAACGGGCCGCCGTGCCCTGTTGCTGCCGTCTCAGGCGGTCTTCCAGCTCCTGTAGCTCCTTTTGAGCTTGCTCCAGGGCTTTCTGGGCTTGTTCCAGACGATACTGATTGTCGCGAAGGCTGGATTCGGTCTGTCGAAGGTTTTGCCGCAGGGATCCCATGCGGCGGCGGGCTTCTTCTTCTGCTTGGCGCAGTTCTCCCAAGCGGCGCTGAGTGCTCTGGATTTGGTGCTGGATCTGCTGCTGCCGCTGTTGCAATTGGTTGACATTCTGCGCCTGAGACGGGGCAACCCCCCCCAGTCCCCCCAACAGCAAGAGGGTGAGCAATCCGAGCGCTATCCACCCTTTTAGCCTGTGTGCCCCACGACTGAGACTCGTCATTCCTCACACCCTCTGCGACTGACCCATCGACCCTAAGGATACAAAGATCCCCACGGATCTGAATCGGGCCTGAGCTGGCTATTTAGGGCTACTCCGAACAGCAACAGAAGAGCCAGACAGTAGCGACTCCACCTCCGGATCCCACAGGCCTGACGGCATGCAACTCAAGCGGCAGCAACCTCAACGGACTAGAAAAACTAGGAAATGACGATAAACTGGCCGCTCACCTGCTGGCAAACCTCACGCTTAGAAGGCCAACCAAAAAGTTGCCTCATACAGACGGGATACCTTGCGGCACCTTTGGTTTGAGGAATCTTCCTCCTCTTCTCTGCTGAGTTCAGCACCGGTTAGGGAGACAACAAGGCCAGAGCAGGAACCAGCAACGCCGTGAAAAGCTGGGAAAAGCAAACACTCTGGCAAAGGCCACGAACGCGCAAACAGTTGCCCCTATAAAACACCGGCTTTGCTTGTTCCTGAGTCATCTGCTAGGCTTTCCCTTGAAAGAAAAGACGTTTAGGCTTTATGGTTTGTCATTATTTCATTGGCAGGCTGACTTTTTCGTTTTTGGATTGCAATTAAACTTAAGCTAAACCCAAGCAACTGCAAAACACTGAGCGGGTATTTTCCTACAGATGGCATTCGAGGATGCTGAGTGCAGTTTCAGAAAAGGGTCACAGCACCCCTGGTTACTCCATCTGTGGCAGCAGCCGCTGATTGCCGTGATCCGCCTCTGGGCCAGCCCAGCCCAAGCTCTCGAGGGAGCCATGCTGGCCATCCGAGCCGGGATCCGCCACATTGAAATCACCACGCAAGTTCCCCAATATTTGGAGCTGATTGCCCAACTGCGACAAGACCACCCGCAGTGTTGGATAGGGGTGGGCACTGTTCTCGATCGGCAGGTGGCGGAGCAGGCTTGGCAGGCAGGAGCCCAGTTTTGCGTTTGCCCCTTCACCGATGAGCAAGTTATCCGCTGGGGTCGGGAGGTGGGGCTGCCCATCGTGCCCGGTGCCCTCACCCCCAGCGAGATCTGGAGGGCGTGGCAGGCGGGGGCAACGGCAGTGAAGGTGTTTCCGGTGGAGAGCATGGGGGGATCCCGCTACCTGCGCCATCTACAATCGGTGCTGGGATCCCTGCCGTTGATCCCCACCGGGGGAGTCACCTTGGCCAAGGCAGCGGAATACCTGCAAGCAGGGGCCTGGGCAGTGGGCATTGCCGGGGATCTGTTCCCGCCAGAGGATTTGCATTCGGGCTGCCATGAGCTGGAGAATCGACTACGACAGGCGCTGAAACAGCTGGCAGAGCAAAGAAGCAAAACCTGGCCCAATCTGGGCAAACCAGTAGAATAAGGGGCGTGGTGTGAGTGAGGCCCGCATGGATGGATTTTTAGATCTCTATCTGCAATTCAACATCCCAAGCCCGATTGAAGAAGCCACTTGGCGTCATTGGTTCGAGATCTGGCTGAAAGAGCTGGGAGTCCAGGAGCCATGCGAGCTCAGCCTTTGCCTCACTTCCGATGAACACATCCGCCAGCTCAACCGCGAGTTTCGCCATCTCGACGAGCCCACCGATGTGTTGGCCTTTGCCGCACAGGAGATGCTTGCCCCCTTTGGGATCCAAGACATAACGGGGGTACGCCTACTGGGGGATATTGTGATTTCGGTGCCCACCGCCCGCGCACAGGCCAAGGCGCAGGGGCATCGTCTTTCGCAAGAGTTGGCCTGGTTGGCCAGCCACGGGTTGCTCCATCTGCTGGGGTGGGATCACCCGGATGAACTGTCCCTACAGCGCATGTTGCAGCAACAGCGACAGTTGCTCGCAGCCATCCAACTGGATGGGGAGGTGGCCCATGGCCAACAGCCCTAGTCGGTTGCCGGAGCGTTCTCGCCTGGCGGTGTTCCGGCGGCGCGTCCATTCCAGAGACCCAGCGCAGCCATCTGAGGCGGATCGGGCAGCCAGTGCCGAGCCTTTGGGAAGGGATCCCTGGCGACGCCCCCCCTCTTGGCAAGTGGCCGACAACTTGGGCAAAAGTTTCTACTACGCGGGCAAGGGCTTGGTCTATGCCATCCGCACCCAGCGCAACTTGCGCATCCACATGGCGGTGGCGGTGATAGCCTTTGGCCTTGGGCTGGGCCTGCGGCTGAGCGCTGTGGAAATGGCCCTGATCAGCCTGACCAGCGGTTTGGTGATGGCGCTGGAGCTGGTGAATACCGCTCTGGAAGCAGTGGTGGATCTCACCCTGGGCAGCAAGTACCATCTCCTGGCCGAGATCGCCAAAGATTGCGCGGCGGCAGCGGTGTTGATGGCGGCAGTGGCGTCCTTGATGGTGGCGGCTTGGCTATTTCTTCCGCCCTTGGTGTTGCTGCTGCAAGATGGCTTCCCGGCAGCAGGGTAGCTCCCCGATTGGACAGGAAGTTTCCTATCCAGACGGCTGGGAGTGGATCACCACCCGTCCTCCCTGCCGGTCCAGGTTGAGCAGTTTGGCCTCCGCTTCAATATCCAACTGCGCCCAAGCGCTGACCATCGCGGATCCCACCCGTTCCCGATTCTCGGGAGCACAGAGGGCCAGAAGAGTGGGGCCGGCTCCGCTGATCACCACTCCATAGGCTCCGGCAGCCATGGCTGCAGCTTGAACCGTTTTGAACCCGGTGATCAGCTCCATACGCGCCGGCTGGTGCAGCCGATCCTGCAGGGCCACCTTCAGCCAGTCCACCCGCCCCGACTGCAGGCTGCGGATGAGTAGGCCCAGATGGCTGCTGGAAAAAACTGCATCCGCCAAGCTGACGGATTTGGGCAGGATCTCGCGGGCCGCTTGGGTGGAAAGCTTAAAGTTGGGCACTACGGCCAGGATGCCAATGCTCTCATGCCACTCCACCGGACAGAACACCCATTGCCCCTGCTGTCCCTGCACACAAAGCTGACAACTGCCCTGCAGGGCGGGCACCACATTGTCTGGGTGGCCCTCCAAGGCAATAGCCAGTTGTAGAAGGGTTTCGGGAGCTAAGTTGAGTGCTCCAATGGCATTGGCCCCCAGCAAGCCGCCGACAATGGCGGTGGCAGAACTGCCCAACCCCCGCGCCAGGGGCACGTTGAGGGTAATTTCGATTTCTACCCCCGGCACAGGCTTACTCAGCAACTCAAAGGCGCGGCAAAAAGCCCGGTACACCAGGTTGTCCTTGCTTTGGCTGATGTGGTCGCTGCCGCGGTAGTGGATGCTGAGGCCAGAAGGGATCTCGCGAAAATAGAAGTGATTGTAGAGCTCTAGGGCTGCACCGATGCAGTCGAACCCTGGCCCCAAGTTGGCGGTGGTGGCCGGGACGATCACCTCTACGCGTTCTTTGACCAAGGGGACAACTCCTCAGTGAACGGTGGGTAACTCAATGTTTGCGGGTTAGTGCCTGCGGGCTCCCATTATCCTACGAACGATGGCCAGACCTTGGATATTCTCGCCACCTCTGCTCGGTCTGCAGCTCGCCGAGGCAAACGCGCTGATCCAGCGGAGCTTTTGGACTATCCCGAAAGGTTTCTGACCATGATTGGTTCTTGTGACTTATTTGTGACTTCATTGAGTATCGGGAATGTTGGGCCTGTTTCAACTCCAGCCTTTGCCATTGGCTGAACCCATCAGGGATCCTGAAAGAAGTGCGGGAGGGATCGGGGGGTGCAGGGGCTGTCTTGGTTGGTGTTGGGTTTGAGCTATGTCGGGTTGGGACTGGGATCCCTGCCTAGGTTGCGTATGAACCGGGCCACCATCGCCCTGGTGGGATCCGCCCTGTTGATTGGCTTGGGGACCTTGTCGCTACGGCAGGCTTGGGAAGCCATTGACCCGACCACGATTGTGTTTCTCCTGAGCATGATGGTGGTAAATGCCAGCTTGTCCTATGGGGGGGCTTTTCAGTTGGCTTTGCTGGGCTTGATTCGGGTGAGCCGCAGCCCCTTTGGTCTGTTGATCATGCTGGTGTTCGGCAGCGGGCTGCTCTCGGCTTTCCTGCTCAACGACACGCTGGCGCTGGTATTCACCCCCCTAACTTTGCAAGTCACAACGGTGTTGGGGTTAAACCCGATCCCCTACCTGCTGGGCTTGGCGGCAGCCACCAACCTGGGATCCGTCGCCACCCTGAGCGGCAACCCGCAGAATATCCTGATCGGCTCCTTCTCTGGGATCGGCTACCTGGAGTTTGCTGCCCAGATGACCCCCATTGCCGTGGTGGGGCTGCTGCTGGAAGTGGGGTTGCTGTGGCTGTACTACCCTGAGGTGCGCTCGTTGAAACCCTTTGCTCGGGTGCCTTGGCTGCCGCTGCGGCTCTACCCGCCCCTGTTGCGCAAGAGCGTGGTGATTACGGGGGGGCTGTTTGTGGCCTTTGTAGCCGGACTTCCCTTGGCAGAATCGGCCTTGGTGGCGGCAGCCCTGTTGTTGATTACCCGCAGGCTGAAGCCGGAGCGATTTTTGGGGCAGGTGGACTGGAATCTGCTGGTGATGTTTTCCGGGCTATTTATCCTGACGCGGGCAACGGGAGAGCTGGTAACTGTTTGGGGGATGAGCTTGGGATCCTTGGCAGAGAGTCTGGCGGGATCCCCTCTTGCCCTGCTGAGTAGTGTGGCCGTTTTATCCAACCTCATCTCCAATGTGCCGGCGGTGCTGTTGCTGCAATCGTTCCTGCCCCGACAGGAGACCACCGCTTGGCTGTTGCTGGCTGCTGGCTCCACTTTGGCAGGCAATTTGACACTATTTGGGGCGGTGGCCAATTTGATCACAGTCGAGGCAGCGGCCAAAAAAGGCTATGTGCTTTCGTTTGGGGAACATCTGCGCTTTGGCCTGCCCCTCACTCTCCTAACCCTGGGGTTCAGTGGGTTGTGGCTGTGCCAGCCCTTTCTGTCTTCCCCATCGCTCAGATGACCTCTGTCGAGGGATCCAGTGGGGCTGTGACTGGCTTGTCGGGATCCCTGTGTATGATGGGAAAAAGAGTTTAAGAAACGTAACGTGTCTTCTCCGCTATCGCAGGCAGTTATTTTGATCACAGGGGCAACAGGGGGTATCGGCAGCGTCCTGGTGCCCATGCTGGCTCAGGCCGGATCCCATCTGGTGTTGGCCGCTCGGCGAGAAGAGCCCCTGCGAGCTCTGGTGGAGAAATCAGCCTCTTTGGGGGCTGCCTCTGGATTGGGGATCCCCACTGATGTGACGGACTATGCCCAGGTAGAGGCACTGGTCAACCAAACGGTGCAAAAGCATGGGCGCATTGACGTGTTGATCAACCTGGCCGGGGCCGGGATCCTGAAACCTGCTCCGCAACTAACCCCCGCAGACCTAGAGCGGATGATAGCGGTCAACCTGAAGGGCAGCTTCTACACCAGCCAACTGGCTGCCAACCCCATGCGGGAGCAAAAATCCGGCCACATCCTCAATTTCCCCGGCGTCCTTGGACGTCATCCCATGGCGATGGCCTCTGCTTACTGTGCGGCCAAGTTTGGGGTGGTCGGGTTTAGCAAGTGCATGGCCGATGAGCTGAAGCGCTTTGGGGTCAGATTTACGCTGTTTTACTTCGGGGGCATCGACTCACCCTTCTGGGATCCCATCAGCCTGAAGGTGCAACGAGACAAGATGCTCAGCCCTGCCACGGCTGCGGAAGCCATCTGCTTTGCCCTTACAGCGCCCGCCGGTGCTGTACCGAGCGAGATAGTGTTGCAGCCGGAAAGCCACCAATTCCTTTGACCAAGTGTTTTGCCGTCCTTTTGCTGGGGTTGAGGCAGCAGCAGCTTGTCTTTTGGTGAAACAAGCGCTCGAGTTTCTCTCCGAGGCTCCCCCCGTCTCAATTCTGCTCTCCGCAGCCCAAAGCGCCAGCGGGGATCCTCATTTCTCGACGGCAACGTTGGATCAGATCTCCCGACACCCCCACCAACCGTCCTAGCCATTCGTCCGGCACAGAAGCAAGCAACGCCGGCCCAAACTGCTGATGAAGATGCTGCCAGAGAAGGGTAGCCCGCCGCCGGCTGGGGTAAGCCTCTGTCAACTTTTGCAGGATCTCGGTGCTGCGAGCGCGACGACGATAGCCCCACTGACGCTCCAAAAAAGTGGCAGGGGCCTGCAGATACACTTGGCCAAAAGGACTCCGTCCCGCTTACGCGATCGGCAAAACCGCTCGGCAATCGCGATCGATGGCCAGGCCAACGGCTGCACCAAACTCCAGCAGCTCGACAATATGAGCTTTCTCCAGCAACAGCCCATGGGATCCCATTCCCTTAACCAGCCAAACCTGACCGCTGCGTACCTGCTCCAGAAGGGTAGAGGGATCCCGAAGCCTAGCCCAGAGTGGCGGTTCAACCTGCTTTCCAGGGCACGTCTGACCCGTACAGCCCAGTGAGTCAGAGCCGTTGATGGGTGTGGGGGTGCTGTTTGATGTTGTCGGCATCCTTCACCTCCACAACCGCGTTGAGGATCCGTCGGGGCTCAACGCTGTGATTGAGCTTAAACACCCCCCGCTCTGGAGTGCAGGTTTGGTGCAGGGGGATATGGCGAAACTGGGGCTTGCTGCGATAGGTGCGGGCCGCTGCTTGCACCCGTTCCACGAAGTCTTCTCCCAACAACACCCCTGGCGGGAAAACATCGGCAGGCAAAGTTGGGATCCCGTTGTTCACGATCTCGGCGTAGGTTGTGGCGTAGAGGAGAACATAGGAAGTGCTGCGGCGTTCTTGGGCTAGGCAGTCCAAATCGGCAGCAGGCACCGGCTCGGCCACCAAAACCTCTACCAGGCGACCTTCCTGATCCTGCTGGAAGCAAGTGGCCACTCCCAGCACCACGTACTCCAGTCCTTGCACTGGGCTGGAGCCAAGGTGAGTTTGAGCAGTATCGGACATCGATGCCGATCTCCAAGCGGGGGAGCGAACTTTCACGGCTCCGGCAGGCGCCAAGATCCCTCAAGCCGGGCGCAGTTCTCACCATAGCAACAATTTTTGCGTCGGGCAGCGGGAGCTGTTGCAAGATAGAAGGCGGATCCCAGCCTAGCTCTCTGTGAAGGATGACAGGGGCAGCATTTGGCTACAGGGATCCAAAATTTGCTTTACTGTAGCGAAGCGGGGTCAGTACTGCCCGAGGGGAGCAAGGGGTTGGGTTCCAGGCACCTTTGGCAACCCTTGATTCATCATTATCTAGGAAATACTTGCTCTAAGGATCCGACCATGGCGGATGGCGAATACAGACCAGGCTTGGAAGGCGTTCCGGCCACACGCTCCAACATTAGTTTTGTGGATGGCCAGGCGGGGATCCTGGAATATCGGGGCATCCCCATCGAGGAATTGACCGCCCACAGTACCTTTCTGGAGACAGCCTACTTGCTGATCTTTGGCAAGCTGCCGACCCAATCGGAGCTGGACAACTTTGATCAGGCAATCCGCAGTCATCGACGGGTGAAATACCGCATCCGCGACATGATCAAGTCGTTTCCAGAGTCGGGCAACCCGATGGATGCTCTGCAAACCTGTGTGGCGGGCTTGGGGCTGTTTTACCCGCTGCGGGAGATGGATCCCGACTATGTATTCGGCACCGTCACCCGCTTGCTCTCCAAGCTGCCGACCATGGTGGCCATGTTCCACCAGATGCGACAGGGCAATGATCCCATTCCCCCGGACGATAGTCTGGATCACGCTTCCAACTTTCTGTACATGCTCTCGGGCAAGAAGCCGGATCCCTGGTTGGCCCGCATTTTTGACATCTGCCTGATCCTGCACGCCGAGCACACAGTCAATGCCTCCACGTTTGCCCTTCTGGTGAGCGCTTCCACGCTGGCTAACCCTTACAGCAGCCTGGCCACGGCGGTGGGTACCCTTTCGGGGCTGTTGCACGGGGGGGCCAACCAACAGGTGATGATGCTGCTGCGGCAAATTGGCTCGGTGGAAAATGTGCGCTCGTTTATCGAGGAGAAACTGGCCAAAAAACAGCGCATCATGGGCATGGGTCACCGGGTTTATAAGGTGAAGGATCCGCGGGCCACTATCCTGCAGCGGCTGGCCGAAGAGCTATTTGAGCGCTACGGCCACGACAAGTACTACGACATTGCCCTGGAGGTGGAGCGGGTGTGTGAGGAGTTGCTAGGGCCGAAGGGGATCTACCCGAATGTGGACTTCTACTCAGGGTTGGTCTACGCCAAGCTGGGGATCCCAGAAGATTTGTTTACACCGGTGTTTGCCATTGCCCGAGCGGCGGGTTGGCTGGCCCATTGGCGGGAGCAGTTGTCCGATAATCGGCTTTTCCGACCCACCCAGGTGTACACAGGCGAACGCCAGCAACGCTACATCCCCATAGAAGAGCGGGGTTGAGAGCCGTTTGACAGGGCGCTGGGCCGAGATCCAAACTCAGTAAGGCCCAAGTCGTGCGTGAGGTGGTGTGTTGAGCCTCTTGGACTCTCCCCTTTGGCGAGACGGATTCACCCTGTTTCTGAGCCTTGTGGTGCAGGCCATGCCATTTCTGCTGCTGGGGGTGTTTCTATCGGGGCTGCTGGCGGTGTTTGTCGAGGGATCCCAGTTGGCCCGTTTCCTGCCCAAAGGCAAAATCGGCAGCGCGGTGGCCGGTGGCGCTTTAGGATTCTTTTTCCCGGTGTGCGAGTGCGGCAACCTGCCGGTGGCCCGTCAACTGGTGATCAAAGGGATCCCACCCCACGTGGCGGTGGCCTTTCTGTTGGCGGCGCCGGTGTTTAACCCGGTGGTGATCTTTTCCACTTGGATTGCCTTTCGCTCCATGCCGGAGCTGGTGATCTACCGAGTTCTCTTTTCCTTCGGCATTGCGGTTGTCGTCGGCTTGATCTTCAGCCTGCAAAAGGATTTCCAGCCTCTGTTGCAGCCGTCAGTCTGGCGGGAGCTGCAGCGCAATTGCTCCCAAGAAGCTGATCCGAAGAACATCTCCCGCTCGCCGTTGTTGCAGGGGGGCACCTTCTGGATTGGATCCCAGAGCCCTGCTCAAGGGGCCTCTGGCGGATCCCTGGCCACTTTACAAACGGCTGAAGACGTATATCGCTCTGCTCTGGCCGCTGCGCCTTCTCCCTCCAGGGGACAAAAAGGAGTTCTCCTGCTGCAGACCTGGGCCAGGGAGATCCGCGAATTGGGATCCGTGCTCATCTTGGGCTCGGCGATGGCGGCCCTGATTCAAACGGTGATCCCGCGTTCGTTTGTGCTGGATTATGGCCAAGATGCATTGCTCTCAATCCTGATCATGATGGCCCTGGCCGGGATCATCTCCATCTGCTCGACGGTGGATGCCTTTTTCGCCCTCTCCTTTGCCGCCACCTTCACGCCGGGATCCCTGTTGGCTTTTATGGTGTTTGGGCCGATGGTGGACTTGAAAGCCATAGGCTTGATACTCACTCTGTTCAAGCCCCGCGCCATTTTCTACTTCGTGATCTTGGTCTTTCAGCTTACTCTGGTGGGAGCTTTAGCCATCAACTACTATGGCAGTTAAAGCGTTTGTTTGAACCTTTCTCCACAGGGACACCCTCTCCATCCACTCTCCGTCAAATATTCGTCAAATATAGTTGCTTCAGTTTAGGGTAAGACGCCTGGGCTCCTGATCGCGCCAGCGGGACGGAGTCCTTGAAAAGCCTTCCGGCTCGGTGCACTTTAAGTGTGGGTGCAGTGTCCTGCTTTAAATCGAAATGACTATAGAAAGAGTTGCCTGGATAAGGTTTGTCACCAGAGGACTCTGCTCCCAGACGGTTGAGAACTCAGGTGTTACAGGTTTTATTGTAGTAAACTCAAGAAGGACGTAGTCTGGATTTCATAATTATCGCGACCCTATTTTTCAGCAGGACAAAGCTATGAGCAATCTATACTCGACAGACTTTAACTTGTGGATTGACCGAACAACCCGGCTATTGCGGGAAAGGCGCTGGCATGAAATTGACATAGCACACTTAATTGAAGAGGTTGAGAATTTGGGTAAGAGCGAACGACGAGGGATTGCCAGTCAATTAACTCGCCTTCTGCTGCATCTACTCAAGTGGCAGTATCAACCTCAGCGCCGTTCAGATAGCTGGCTAGATTCCATTACAGATGCGCGAACCCAAATCGGATTGGCCATAGAAGATAGCCCTAGCCTAAAAGGTTATCTGGTAGAGCAACTTGAAGAGAGTTATCAACGGGCGCGCCGCCAAGCAGCCAGGCAAACGGGGATAGAAATCTCGACATTTCCAGATGTCTGCCCCTACTCCCCAGAGTTGGTGCTTGCAGAGGACTGGCTGCCGGAAGTTTGACAGTCCACACCACAAAGCATTTAACGGTGGACAGCATTCCCACAGTACTGACTGTAGAGCTTTGGACTGGTGTTGTCCTGCCCAGACAATCCATCAGGGATTAAACATGGGCAATACAGATAGACCAAGGCCAATTGCTGTGCTACTGTTGCTATTCCTCAAGCAGAGGCGCGCTCCTGCCAGGTGCGCATCTTGCCCGGATTGAGCAGGCCATAGGGATCCACTTCTTCTTTAAAACGAATCTGGCGCGGATCCATCACTTTGCGCCCGCCGTCTTCGATGATGAAAGTGTGGGGGTTGGCAATAAATACTCCCTGCTCTTCGTGGTAGCGCATGATCTCGTTTAGACGCTCTTCGGTGGTAAAGCGGACAATTTGCAGGCCGACGGGGGTAGCTTGCCCGTTGATGCGAATCCACTCCAGGTGCATCAGCACTTCGTCGCCAAAATACTCGTACATGTGCTGCACCAGCTTCAGCTCCCGGTCGGCGGGAAAAGCCGATTGTAAATAAGTCAGGCTGGGATCCACGCTGCGGCAGTGCAAAGTGGTGTGGTTCCAAGAAAATTCCCCCAGCGAGATCCCCTTGCTGGCCTCCTGGGCCGTTTTGTTGTAAACCACTTGGCCCCCATGTTCCCGGACAAGCTCCAACAGCGGCTCCAGGCTGCATTCGGCCACCATCAACAGGGCCACAGCGGATCCTTCTGGCAAATGACCCCGCAGCGGCGCAAAGTAGCTGGGGATCGGCCAAGCGTGCAGGCTGACCAATTTCTTGATGATCCCATCCGCATCTCCCAGGGCTTGGCCAAAATGGGCACAGGGCATAAAGCCCACTTCAGTGGGAAAGGCCACCACCAGCTCCGCCCAAGGATAAGCAGGCGCCAGCGGGATCTCCACCTCGGTGATGATCCCATTGAGGCCCCAGGCATGGCTTACTTTGAATACCTCATCTCCCCGCAGCTCCAGCACCCGGGGCTCTTCCTCCAGGGTGACCACCCGCAGCCCCAAGATGTTGCCCCGATCCCGCAGTTGGCCGTAAGTCACAGAACCAATGCCACCACTGCCGCCGGCAATGAACCCCCCGATGGTGGCCGTGCGATAGGTGGAAGGAGCCATGCGGATCTCCCAGCCCATCTCCCGGGTGTGTTTGTCGATGGCCATCAACTTGGCCCCCGCCTGCACCCGCGCCAAGCCCGGCTTTGCCCAAAGCACCTGGTTGAGCTTGCCCATGTCCAGGATCACACCCCCGGCCAGCGGGATACATTGGCCGTAATTACCGGTACCGGCACCGCGCACCGTAACCGGGATCCGCAGCCTGGCACAGGCCGCTGCCACCCGCATCACCTCGGCCTCATCGGCGGGGCGCACCACCACATCTCCCCGCTTGTCGCTCAGTTGTCGGCTCAGCACGGGGCTGTAGTGGTAAAAATCCAACGACAACTTGGCCACCTGAGCCGGATCAGTGATGATCTCAATACCCTCTAAGTCAGAACGCAAAGCCTGCAGCTTGTCAGGAGCGGCAACGATCATAGGTATCCGTATTTGGGTGCAACGGTTCTTCAGACCCCATCATCGGCAGAAATTGCCTGCAAAAGGGTTTGCCGAGAACAGTATGGGAAGGATCCCTGTCCGGCCAGGTCGATTAGCCGAAGCGGCCCTCCACATAATCTCTTGTGGCTTGCTTGGTGGGGCTGTTGAAGATGACTTCAGTTCTGTCAAATTCAATCAGCTCGCCCACACGGTTGGATCCCACCAGCTCCACACTGAAGAAAGCCGTCATATCCGAGACGCGGCTGGCCTGCTGCATGTTGTGGGTGACGATGATGATGGTATATTCCTCCTCCAGCTCCTTCATCAGCTCCTCAATGCGGCGGGTGGAAATGGGATCCAGTGCCGAACAGGGCTCATCCATCAAAATCACATCCGGCTTCACCGCTAGAGCCCGGGCAATACACAGGCGCTGCTGCTGCCCTCCCGACAGCGACTGACCATTTTCTTTCAACTTGTCTTTGACTTCATCCCAGAGGGCAGCCCGTTTCAGCGAGGTTTCCACCACCTCGTCCAAGTCTACCTTCATCCCCAGCACCCGCGGGCCGTAGGCCACGTTGTCGTAAATGCTTTTGGGGAAGGGATTGGGTTTTTGGAAGACCATGCCGATACGCCGCCGCACCGCCACCGGATCGACTTCTTTGGCGTAGAGATCCTTGCCGTGGTAGGTGAGCTTGCCCTCTACACGAGCACCGGGGATCAAATCGTTGGTGCGGTTGAAGCAACGTAGGATCGTGCTTTTGCCACAGCCGGAAGGGCCGATAAACGCAGTAATCTGTCGGGCTGGGATGTCCAGAGTAACATTTTTTACCGCCAGATTGGAGCCATAGTAGACATTCAGGTTCTCGGTCCTGAAAACGTAAGAGGTCTGGTTAAGAGATTGAGTTTGCATGGCAGCACTCACAAAAAGAGCTAGAGTTCGACGAAGAGTTCGATTCAAGACTTTGTTGAGAATCCTCAGGCTATTTCCTGGTCTTGTACACCAAAAAGCGAGCGGTCAAGCTGGCCGCCAAAACAATGGCTAACAAAACCAAAGCGCCCGCCCAAGCCAGCTGCTGCTGCACCCTGTAGGGAATGATGGAGAAAAAGTAGACCATCACCGGCAAGGTAGCCACCGGGCCAAATAGATTAGTAGACCAGAAATTGTTGTTGAAGGCGGTAAAGAGCAGAGGTGCAGCCTCGCCTGCCGCTCGGGCCAAAGCCAGGATTAGCCCGGTTACGATGGCCGGTGCCGCTGCCGGCAAAACAACGCGCATTGTGGTCTGAAAGCGATTTGAGCCCAGGCCAAGGGAAGCCAAGCGCATGTCGGGCGAAACCAGCAGCAACGCCTCCTCGGTGGAGCGGATGACAATCGGCAGCATCAGCACGCCAAAAGCCACCCCTCCCGAGAAAGCCGAAAAGCCGGATCCCCTCACCACCACAGCATAGGCAAACAGGCCGCAGAGAATGGCCGGTACCCCCGTGAGCACATTGCAGGAAAACTTAACCAGATAAGCCAAGCGGGTGCCGCGACCGAATTCAGACAAGTACACTGCCGCCAAGATGCCGAAGGGAAAGCTCAAAGCCGCCCCCGTAGCCAGCACCATTAAATTGCCGACAATTGCGTGACCAAAGCCCCCTTCCGCCAGGCCAGGGGCAGGGTAGCGGGTCTGGGTGAGGACATCCCAATTTATCCGCTGGATGCCTTCCTTGCCCACATCCCACAGCACCCAAGATAGGGAAGCTATGATCACCGCCACAAAGAGGCCACTCAGCAGGGTTAGGACAATGCCTGTGTAATTGCGGACAGGGGCAATGGCGGCACGAGTAATGTCGATGTCAACCTTCTCAGGGGCAAGCTGTGCTGAGTCGGACATGATAACAGTGCTCCTTTATCTTCTTTCTGCTTCCCAAGTTACTGCTCCAAGTTTTGAAACTTGCGGATGATGATCTCGGCAACAATGTTGACCAATAACGTCAGCACCATCAGCACCACGCCGGCATACATGAGAGCCGAAACCTGCAAGCGTCCTGCCTCGCCAAACTGAGAGGCAATCAAGCCAGTAATGGTGGATCCCGGCTGCATTAGGGAGATATTAATGCGGTTGGCGTTGCCGGAAAGCATGGCCGCTACCATGGTCTCTCCCAGGGCCCGCCCCAGCGCCAGCATGATCGAGCTGACAATGCCCGACAGGCCGGCAGGGATCATCACCGTTAAGATGGTCTCCCAGCGGGTTGCCCCCAAAGCCAAAGCGCCCTCTTTTAGGCTGCGTGGTAGAGATTCAAAGGTACTGCGGGTAATGGAGATGATGATGGGAGAGATCATGATCCCCAGCACCATAGCCACAATCAACAAGCTGGGCCCCCGCGGAGCCGGGCCACCCAAGAAAGGGATCCAACCCAGCGTCTGGTTAATGGCTCGAAAGATGGGCCGCACTGCTGGAATCAGCACAAAGATCCCCCACAGCCCCAGCACCACACTGGGAGTGGCCACGATCAGCTCAATGGCAAAGCTAATCGGCTCCGTTACCCACTTGGGGGCAAAACCTTCCGTCAGGAAGATGGCAGTGCCAATGCCCAGAGGGATGGCAAAAATCAAAGCCACCAGAGAGGTTACCAAACTGCCATAAATCTGTGGTAGCACCCCGTAGATGTTTTCCACCGGGTTCCAGCGGGCAGTAACCAGGAAGCCCAAGCCAAACTGCTGAATCGCCGGCAGAGCCGCTTCGGTGGTTTGAAGAATCACCCAGATGAGGATAATGCCGGCAAACCCTGCCAAGGCCAGCGTCAGGCGGACAAAGCCCACATCAACAGCCCGAGACAGGCTCGCCTTTTTCTCAATGTCAACATCGATATCCGGGTTTGGTGGTGAACCATAACCCGTAGCCGCTGAAGTCATAGCCTCTCTCCCATGATCATCTTCGGTTCAAAATCTTTCCTAAAAATCCCACCGTGCAAGGTAAGCCCACCAGCCGACCGAGAAAGCCTCATCTGCCTCCTCAGCCGGCCACCAGCTCCACTCTAGTGGAGTTCAGGCTGCAACCCAGTCATCGCACCGCATTGGGGTTAACGGTGATGGCATCCAGCTCTGCAAAGATCCGCTGGATAGCCGCCTCAGGCATAGGGATGTAGTCCAGCTCCTTGGTGATGGCTTGACCCTCTGGCCCCTGGGTCCACTTCAGAGCCTCCACCAGCTTGGTCAGCTTCTGCTGATCGGGATACTCGCGGTACAGCATCACCCAGAACAAGCCCACGATTGGGTAGTCATTTGGCCCTTCAGGGTCGGGCACCAACAGCGCAAAGTTATCAGGAATGGGAGCATCAAGCGCCGAGGTAGCTGCCTCAGTCGAGAACTCAACAATGTTGCCCGCTTTGTTTTCCAAGCGAGCAGTGGTCATCTTTTCCAGCTTGGCATAGGACTGGTTCACGTAGCCAATTGCCCCTGGCTCCTGCTTGATGGTGGCGGCTACGCCCTCATTCCCTTGGGCTCCAATGCCAACAGGCCACTCGACAGAAGTACCAGCACCGGCTGTCCAATTAGGGCAGACAGTTCTGATGTGGTTGGTGAACACAAAGGTAGTCCCAGAACCATCAGAGCGGTGTACCCAGGTGATGTCCAGGGGTGGCAGCTTGTTTGCTATACGTGGGTTCTCGGCCTTGATGCGAATGTCGTCCCAGCGAGTGATCTCGCCGGTCACGATGCCGCAGTAGGTTTTCCGCTTCAGGATGAGCTCTCCGTCTTCAATGCCGGGCAGGTTATAGGCAAACTCGATGGACCCTCCCGCCAGAGGCAACTGTAGGGGCTCATAGCGGTATTTAGCTCGGAAGTTTTCCAGGCGAGCACCGGAGAAAGGCGCCTCGGAAGCGCCGAAGTCCACAGTGCCATTGATCACCTGCTCTAGGCCAGCACCACTACCGACAGACTGATAGCTGACTTGCACAGTGGGGTCTACGGTGCGGTTGTAGGCGTCAAACCAACGTTGCAGCAAAGGAGCCGCAAAGGTCGCGCCCGCCCCGGAGATTTGCACGGTTTGGGCTTGAGCCGAGGTCGCTGTTAGAAATCCTACTGTTAGAGCGGTGAGGGAGAAAGCAGAAAGCAGGGTTCGCATAGGTAATATCTGTGGCAAATCAACATCTTCAACCCTATAACCTCAAAGTTAACGGAGGGATATCTAAAGGTTAACTTTGGGTTAAGTCAAGAGAAAAATCGATATTTTTGAGTGTGCTGGCTCGTTTCCAAACCTCGATTTTCCATCTGGTGGTTTTGGCCAGTTTGGATTTCAGCAAAATCAGGATCCTGGAGCCCAGGATCCGCGAAAAGGCTTACACTGCTGAACTTCTATCTCATTTGACAACCAATCAAACGGACACAACTTGAATAAGAGCTAAGCTGGGACGGCTGCAAAAAAACTCGATCCAGATCCAAGATGTGTAAAATTTGAGACAAAGATGTTGCTCACCTCTCGGCAAGCTTGGACATGATTTCAGCAGGGCGGGAAAAGCCCCGCCCAGAGATTCTTTCGGCTTTTGGCAGAGAGAATTGGTTAGAAGATAGACTCCAACCTTCTAGACGTGGGGCAGCTCTACATGTTCCCCGAGCAGAGAAAGATCTGGGCTCTAAGCTGGGATCCGCCCGCCCCCCATGAGGTACAGCAGGGCCATGCGCACCGCCACGCCGTGGGTGACCTGCTGCTCAATCAGGTTCAAGCCGGGATCCTCCATCACCTCGGAGCTGAGTTCCACACCGCGATTGACCGGGCCGGGGTGCAGAAGCTTGACATCCGGGTGGCACAGGCGCAGTCGTTGCCGCGTGAGGCCGAAGAAGTGATGGTACTCCTGCAAGCTGGGGAGAAGGAACTCGCCCATGCGCTCCTGCTGCAGGCGTAGGGTGATAACAAAACGCGACCCTTCGAGGGCAGGCTCTAGCTGCCAATGGACAGGGAGCGTATGGCCGGGTACAAACTGGGCAAAATCCTTGGGCAACAGGGTGGGAGGGCCGGCTAAGTGAACCTCAGCTCCGGCGGCCACCAGGGCGTAGATATCGGAGCGGGCCACTCGCGAGTGGAGAATATCGCCGACAATGGCGATTTTGATCCCTTGCAGCAACTCCAGACGGGGACGCCGGGGATCCAGATGGCTGCAGAGGGTAAACAAATCCAGCAGGCCTTGAGTGGGATGTTCGTGCAGTCCATCCCCAGCATTGAGAACGCCCACAGGGGATCCGCGGCGGTCGATCTCGGCAGCTAATTGTTGGGGCACTCCTGCCTGGGCATGGCGAACGATTAAGAGATCGGATCCCATGGCCAGAAAGGTGCGGGCCGTATCCAAGAGCGTCTCCCCTTTGCTCAAGGAAGAAGTGCCAGGGGAAAAGTTGAGCACATCGGCCGAAAGGCGCTTGGCCGCCAGCTCAAAACTGGTACGGGTGCGGGTGGAAGGCTCGAAGAACAGCGTCACCACCACCTTCCCCTGCAAGGTGGGCACCTTGGGCAACCGCCGCGTCAACACCTCCTGGAAGCTGGCAGCGGTTTGCAAAACGATTTGATATTCTTCGGGGGTAAAGTCCGCCAAGCCCAGGACATGTTGCCGCTGCCAAGCCATAGGGGATCCTCAAATGCCCAGGCGGGCAAAGATCTCGTCCAAATGGGTTAGGTGGCGCCGCGGATCAAAACAAGCCTGCAGTTCTGCCTCGCTCAGGTGGGCCATCACTCGGGGATCCGCCAGCAGATTGGCGCGAAAGTCCCCCTGCGGCTGGTTCCAGGCGCGATGAGCATTTTCCTGCACCAGGCGGTAAGCTTCCTCCCGGCTCAAGCCCTTCTCCACCAAGGCTAGAAGCACCTGCTGGCTGAAGATGACGCCGCCGTAGAGGTTGAGATTGCGCTCCATGTTGCGAGCGTGAACCTGCAGCTGGCCCACCAGCTCCGCCATGTTGACCAACAGATAGTGGCAGAGGATGGAGGCATCCGGCAGGATGACCCGCTCTACGGAGCTGTGGGAGATGTCCCGCTCATGCCAAAGGGGAATGTTTTCTAGGGCCGAGACGGCATACCCGCGCAGGAGACGGGCCAGCCCCGTCAGTTGTTCCGCCTTGATGGGGTTGCGCTTGTGGGGCATGGCAGAGGATCCCTTTTGGCCGGGGGCAAAGTACTCCTCAGCCTCCAGTACCTCTGTTCGCTGCAGGTGGCGGATTTCAGTAGCAAAGCGCTCTAGGGAAGAGCCAATCAAAGCCAAGGTTTGCACGTATTCAGCGTGGCGATCCCGCGAGATTACCTGTGTCGAGGCTGTATCGGGCTTCAGGCCCAGGCGAGCGCAGGCCAACTGCTCCACCTGGGGAGGCACGTTGGCGTAGGTGCCCACGGCGCCAGAGATCTTGCCCACCGCCACCACTTCCCGCAGGCGAGCTAGGCGCTCTTGGTGGCGCAGGCACTCGGCCAGCCACCCTGCCAGCTTAAAGCCAAAGGTAATCGGCTCGGCGTGAACACCGTGGGTGCGGCCGATCATGAGGGTGTAGCGGTGCTGCCGAGCTTGGTCGCGGATAGCAGCGATGAGGTCGGCCAGGCGGGCTTGCAAGATCTCCACCGAGGCCACAAGCTGCACGGCCAGAGCGGTATCCAACACGTCCGAGCTGGTCAGGCCCAGGTGGATGTAGCGCCCTGCCTCGCCCACGTGCTCGTTGAGGTTGGTTAAGAAGGCAATAACATCGTGCTTCACTTCCGCCTCAATTTCCAAAACCCGCGCCGGGTCAAAGGCGGCTTTGGCTCTGATCTCCTGCAGGGCTTCTTGCGGGATCCGCCCCAGCTCCGCTTGCGCTTCACAGACAGCCAGCTCCACCTGCAGCCAGGTCTGGAGCTTGTGGGCAGTGGACCAAATCTGGCCCATTTCGGGCAGAGTGTAGCGCTCGATCAAGGTGCCTTTTCCGTCGGTACAGTAGGATGAGCTAGGCTATTTTAGCCTTTGGCGTCCCCCCTCGAGGAAAAGCCGCTGGGGGATCCCTGCGGGCTTGGCTTGCGGTGTCGAAGGAGCAGCAAGGAGTTTGCAGATGACCGTCGGAGCTGTGCCAACTCAGGGAAAAAGAGCTTGGACAGCCGAAGAATTCATGGCGTTGTCCAGGGAGGGACATCGCTACGAGATTGTTGATGGGAAGCCAATTGATATGGGAAGCGCGGGGGCACTCCATGGTTATGTCTGCAGCCTCCTATTGGCAGCTTTGACCCCCTACGTTTTGTCCAACAAGCTGGGGATCGTTTTAGATTCCAGCACTGCTTTTAAGATGAAGAGTGGAAATTGGCGCTCCCCTGACATCTCTTTTTTTGCTAAAGAACGCTTGCAGGGCATGGCTGAACTGCCCACAGGATTTTTGGAAGGCGCTCCAGATCTGGCTGTTGAAGTGCTTTCCCCCCGCAATACGGTTGAAGAAATTCATGACAAGCTGGTGGAGTACTTTGAAAATGGCAGCCGCCTGGTTTGGCTGGTTCACCCCAGCGAGCACTACGTCCTGGTGTATCGCAGCTCTCAAGAGCCTGACCGCCTCCTGAAATCGGTTGATCTTCTAGAAGGTGAAGAGGTTATTCCAGGATTTGCCCTGCCGGTGGCTCATCTATTCCAGAAGCTTTCCTTGTAACATCCCCCCGCCCTCACTCTAGCCAATAGAGCTTGGGCCTCCCAACCTTGCCATTGGGCATTCCTGCCCCGCGTCACAGAACGACTTGGCAGAGGAGTCGGTATCTCGACCCTGACTTTCTCGCCAGAGCGCGGAACTTGTAGCTCCCCGCACCCCTTGCAAGTTAAGTGCAGGGGGTTGCCCCTCTCGCCGACGGTCTATATTGAACTAGTTCGGGATCCGAAGAGCATGACTCTAGTCAATAATAAGCTCAACTATACTGAAAATAATGTATAATATGTTCAGTACGGATTACTACCAGTTGATCTTTCTGTTTACTTTCGAGTCTGCCAACATGGTAGCCAAAGCAAAGCAGAAAATTGGTAGTAAGACGACACGGAAACTGCGCTTTGGGTATTCTACTCAAAGCTTTGCGGGATACCGCCATTCTGGTTGGAAACAAACAGAATGCTATCGCTGCATAGTTGAACAGTGATGTTCAGCAGTGTTCAGCGTAAATGTATCAGGACGTCATTAGCGGTGCGGAGCACAATCAAGTGTCGATGGGGAAGGATAGCTCTGATAGGTTTCTTGGCAGCATTCCTCGCTCCTGCCCCTGCCACCTCTTTGCCTGCCTTCCCACCTCCTCCTGAGAAGACCTCGGCCCCAAACACCGCTTCCGAGTTCAACTGGCAGGGATCCCTCAAGTTGCTGCGGGGGGATCCCGTGGCTGCCCTGGCGGATCTGGATCGGGCGGTGCAGTTGGATCCCAGCTATGCGCCAGCCTATGTGAACCGCAGCTACGTCTACAACCAGTTGCGCCAGCCCCAAGAGGCGTTGGCCGATGCGGAGCGGGCCATTCAGTTGGATCCGCGAATTCCAGAAGCCTACTTTAGCCGCGGGGTGGCCTATCTTCAGTTGGGGGATCGAGAAGCGGCGATGGCCGACTTTCGCCAGGCCTTGGCTCTCTTTTCCAAGAGCGGCAACTTTGCCAACCAGGCCATCCTGCAGCAACTGCTGCGCCAGTTGGGGGTGGATTAGCCTTGAGTCTTTAGAGACTTGCGTTCTCCCAACCACTCTGATAAGGAAACTTCCTGAGCTTGCAGCCCAAAGACCTGACAAAAGGACTTCACCACCACCGGGGCCACTGCCGCCATCGTTACTCGGGGACAAAACTGAACCAGGGATCCCACCGGGCGATCAGGGATCCCACAGGGCACGATGGCCTCGAAGGCAGCTAGATCCGGGCAGACGTTGAGGGCAAAGCCATGGTAGGTCACCCAGCGGGAGACCTTGATGCCGATGGCCGCCACTTTGCGCCCCTCCACCCAAACTCCTGTCAAGCCAGGGATCCGCTCCCCCTGTAGGCCGAAGTGGGCCAAGGTCTGGATGACCACCTCTTCTAGCTGGCGTAGGTACTCGTGGAGATCTGGGCGGTGGCGCTTTAGGTTCAGCATCGCATAGCCCACCCACTGCCCCGGCCCATGGTAGGTCACTTCGCCGCCGCGCTCCACCCGTAGGATTTCCGGCTCTTGTTCAGAAGGAGATTCCGGGTGGATAGCCGGGGATCCTATCGGCTGAGAAAGGCTCTTGAGAAACTTGGGATCGGCTCCTGCCCCCAAGGTGTAAACCGCAGGATGGGTGAGCAGCAGTAATCCGTCCGGCAACTGGGGATCCCGGATCATATGGGCCAGTCTTGCCTGCTGCCAAGCCCAGGCAGTGCGGTAGGGCACTTCACCCGGCAGGTGAACCTGCAGAAGCGGCAGTTGCACGGGGGATCCAGAAAAGTTCACCTAGCTTACAGGTTTAGTTAACCTGCGCCCGCAACCGCTCCAACAGGGCCCGCGGCTGCAACAGCCCCTCAATGCGGTCAATCGGCTTCCCATCTTTGAAGAGGATCAGCGTTGGCACCGCTTGAATGCCCCAGCGAGCAGCGATGGTTGGGTACTTTTCGGTGTCAACCTTCACAAAAGTAACCGCATCCCCCACCTGAGGTTTTACCTGCTCCAACACTTGCGCCATAACCTGACAAGGGCCGCACCAGGAAGCATAAAAATCCACCAGGATGGGGGTTTTGGATCCCTGAATCATGTCGGCAAAACTTTTGAATTGCTGTTTGTGCGCCATAGGAAACTCCCAGAGTGTTCTGAAAAGCCTGAAATGAAATCTATTTGTAAGCTAACTGTTTGAGACTAAAAATTAGGTAGGGATCCCGCTACGGCCTGCTTCGGTTTCCCGGTAGGATGGCTAGGGTTTGGGAGAAGAGCTAGAGCGTACCCGTAGTCTAGGGTGTTGTGGTGGACAAAGGGGCAGACTTTAGCAGGGTTTAAGGACTTGGAGGAGTGGGATCCCGATGGCAACAAGTAGCAGCATGGTGAATCGTGGCGTGTTGGCTGCAGTGCTGGCTGGGGTAGGACTCAGCCTATGGGGGGCTTGGCGTTGGCTGTGGGATCCCTGGGGCTGGGCTCAGGTAGTGGCCGGGTTGCTGCTGAGTTTGGGCAGCTTGCTCTACTGGCTCAAGACCCGCCCCGCCGATCACCTGGTGGTGGAGCCCCAAGGCTGGCGCATCAGCCGCCACACCCCCGAGCACTGGGTCATTCAAGCGGAGTTTGTGGCTCGCAACCTCAACCCCCTTTTGGAAGTCACCTTGGCCCAGGTGGAGCCGCGACTGCATTTGCTCAGCGCCGGATCCCTAGAAGGCATTCACACCCGCCTACGCCTGCGCTCTCGCCATCCGGATCTTCCCCCCCGCCAAGACAACTACTGGCAGGCCTACATCATCACCCCCCAGAACCAGACTGGCCTAGAGGTTGAGATCGAGCTGAAGGGGAAAGGGCTAGCGGATCTGCGCTCGGCCTGGCTCCAGCTGGACTACATTCAGTACGGGCGGCAGCGGCGCACCCTCAAGACCAGCCATCTCATCCTGCCGTTGCAGGAGGTGGATCCCTTGCCGGAGCTGAACTGGCAGCAGCAGGGATCCCTCCTTTGGGCCGCCGTTCCCACCCATCTGCTGACCCCCAGCGATGACTTGGCCGAGGTGCTACGGCGGTATGTAGGCCCTCACATCCAGCCCGGCGATATGGTGGCCATCTCGGAAAGCGCCGTGGCTATTGTCCAGGGCAACTTCCGCCATCCCCTGCAGGTGCAGCCCGGCTGGCTGGCCCGCACCCTGTGCTACTTCTTCCCCTCCAAGACCAGTCTTTCAAGCTGCTACGGGATGCAGACTTTGATTGACTGCTCCGGGGCCTGGCGGGTGGTGTGGGCTTTTGTGGTGGGATCCCTGGCCAAGCTGCTGGGGATCCCGGGGGTCTTTTATGCCCTGGCGGGGGAGCAGGCCGATCTCATCGACGACGTTACTGGCACCCTGCCTCCCTATGACCAGTTCATCGTGCTGGGGCCGCGGGATCCGGCCAAGTTGGTGGGGGATCTGCATCGGCAGACGGGCTACGAAGTGGCCATCGTGGATGCCAACGATCTGGGGCAGGTCAAGATCCTGGCAGCCAGCCCCGGCGTAGAGCGGGAGCTGGTGGAGCAAGCCCTGGGCAAGAACCCCGCCGGCAATGCCGCTGAACAAACCCCCCTTGTGCTGATCAGGAAGATGCCACCTGACTGAGGCTCTGCTGGGATCCGAGGGCTTGCATCGCCTGGTGAGTGGAGAGGAAGAAGCGCTCAGCGCCCACTTTCTCCACAAACCCAGCCTTTTGGAGGCGATCCATTACCGGCCCCTTCACCTCGGCCATGGCAAAGCCCACCCCTGCCTGCTGCAAACGTTCCACCAACTGGGTCAGCACTTCCAAAGCGCTGCCGTCGATGAAGTTGATGGCGCTGGCAACGAGCAGCACCTGCTCCACTGTGGGTCGCGCCGCCACCTCTCGCAGCAGATACTCCTGCAAGTAGGCTGCGTTGGCAAAAAACAGGCTCTCGTCCACCCGCACTGCCAAGATACGGGGATCGGTAATCACCTCATGGCGCTGCACGTTGCGGTAGTGCTCCGTACCGGGCACCTGACCCACGATGGCAATGTGAGGACGGCTAGCCCGCCAAAGAAAGAGCAGGATGGAGACTAACACCCCTATTCCGATCCCCTGCTCCACCCCGATCCCCAAAACACTGGCAAAGGTTACCAACCAAACCAGGGCATCGCCGCGGTCGTAGCGCCAGCTTTGCAGCAGGGGGTGAAAATCCACCAGTGCCAGCACTGCTACCAGAACGATGGCCGCCAGGGTGGTCTGGGGCAAGAAGGTGAACAGGGGCATCAGCCAGATGACCGTCAAAGCCACCAACAGGCCGGTGATTAGGGAGGCCAGGCCACTGTTGGCGCCTGCTTGAAAGTTCACCACCGACCGGCTGATGCCTCCCGTTACCGGATAGCCGCCACTGCAGGCTGCTGCCAAGTTGGCTGCCCCCAAAGCCACCAGATCTTGGTTGGGATCCACCTTCTGCCGCCGCTGGCTAGCCAAGGACTGCCCCACGGCATAGCTCTCCGTGAAGCCCACCAAGCTAATGGCCAAGGCGGTGGGCAGAAGCGCTGTCCACTGTCCCCAGCTCAACGAGGGAAAGCCCAAGGGGGGCAACCCGGAAGGAATGGAGCCAACAACGGATACCCCTGCCCTCTCCGAGAGGTTTAGGCCCCAGACCAACAGGCTGGTCACGAGCACAGCCGCTAGCGGTGCCCCCTTGGTCAAAATCAAGGCCCAACCTGGAGGCACACCCCAACGCCGCAGTTGGTGGGGCAGCTTGTGCTGGGCGTACACCAGCAGGGATATGGCCATCAGCCCCAAGCCAAAGGTTACCCAGTTTACCTTATCCAGGCTCTGCCACAGCCGCTGCACCAACAGCAAGAAGGACTCCGTGTTGGCGATCTTGACCCCCAGGAGGTGGCGGAGCTGGCTGAAGCCGATGATCAAGGCCGCCGCGCTGCCAAAGGCAGTCACCACCGTGTGGCTTAAGAAATTGGCCAAAAACCCCAGCCGCAACAACCCCATGGCCCCCTGGACCAGACCCACCTCCAAGGCCAGCCCCAAAGCCAACTGTCCATACTCCGGGCTGCCCGGCAAGGACTCCGTCCCGCTGACGCGACCGGCCAGCGGCTCTAACCCTGCCGCCACCAAGAGGGAGATGATGGCCACTGGCCCTACCGCCAAGGCGCGGCTGGATCCCAGTAGTCCATATACGATCACCGGCAAAATACTGGCGTACAGGCCCACTTGGGGGGGCAACCCGGCCAACAGGGCATAGGCCATGCTCTGAGGCACCAGCAGAATGGCCACCACAAGGCCGGCGATCAGATCTCCCGGCAAATCTGATCGTTGATAGTGGAAGACCCAAAGAGACTCCTTAGCAAAGGGCAGGTACCGCGCCAGGATCCCTTGCCCCCCAGAGGAAGCAGAAGGGATCCCACTCATAGCGCCTGACCTCGGTTCCAGGGCATGCGAGCCAAGAGCAGAGCCATGCCACAGGTGTTGGTTACACCCGCAAACACCAGCCCAGCGCCCACAAAGCCACTCAGCAGCAGCCACCAGGGGTTGACAAAGGCCCCCAGAAGGGTTCCGGTGAGCACCAGGGATCCCGCCGCAATCTGCACCTGCCGCATGATGGAGATGGGCGCATTTTGGGTGCGGGTAACGGGCAGCTTGGCCGCTTTCCAAGCCTCGATCCCGCCCTTGAGGCTAATGACCTCCGGCCAGCCGCGGTCTAGCAACTGACAACCGGCGCGGATGGAGCGGCTGCCCATGCGGCAGTGCAACACCACCGGCTTCTCTGGCGTGGAAGCAGGCACTTTGGCCGGGTCAAAGGTAGATAGGGGCATGTTGATGGCCCCCGGGATCCGCTCATCGGCATATTCTCCCGGCTCCCGCACATCAATGAGCTGGACTCGCCCCTGATCCAGCCACTGTTTTAAGGTCAGGGCATCGATCTCCTTGAGACGGGGATCCCGTTCTTGCGAAGCGGAAGGGATAGGGTTTTGTTGGGTTACGGTCATGGTTGTCTCCTTGCTTCTAGCGTTGTCTAAAATGCAAAATGCAGCGATTTTTGGGATTAATCCCCCTCCTCAAGCAAATGACTGGGCTCACCGGGGTAAAACCGGCTATCCAGGATTTGCTCTGAGGAATAAGGGCAGGTTTTGGGGAAAATCTTTCTGGGCAGCTTGGTCTCCTCCAGGGCCAGCTTCAGCGCTCCCAAGTAAGACTTGGAGATGGCCTCTGGCAAATAGGGCTTGAGACTTGGGCTTTCTTCAAGAAGCTCCAGAACTTCCTGCCGCTGCAGCTGGAGGGTGAGGAGCCAGCTTGCGGATCTCCCCTCTGGCTGGTACTCCCACTTGAGGAGATGCCCAACCAAAACTGCAAGTCGGTTTCGCAGTTCCTGCCGCTGTTGCCTGCCCAACGATTCAATCTCCTCGACTAAATTGGGCAGATCCAGCTTCTCCCAGGCCCGATCCCGCAGAAATTGAGCTTGTTGCTGGATCCAAGCGTAGAAATCGCTCTCATAGAGACTTTCTCGATCCACGCTCAAACTCTCCATTTCTGGCAAGCCAATTGAGAGAAGGTTACCCAGAGCAGCGGGCCCTCACCATCGGAGTTTCACATGGGCTCCCCAGCCGGCGGGGGCTTACCCTGCACCTCGCTGCCCAGAAGGAATTAAACCGCTGCTGCCACTTGGCCGCACTGCTCGTTGGCCGGCACCGCTTCCTGGATCTTCTTCGGCTGGGGCAGGTTGAGGCTGTTCATCAGGGCAATGAAGCTCTCACGGGAACGCAGGTTGCCCGTTTCCGGATCCACAAAGCGCGGGTTCCAGCGCTTCTC
This sequence comes from Thermostichus sp. MS-CIW-30, assembly GCF_054058015.1. NCBI lineage: Bacteria > Bacillati > Cyanobacteriota > Cyanophyceae > Thermostichales > Thermostichaceae > Thermostichus > Thermostichus sp. MS-CIW-30. Next base: position 36,112 of record NZ_JBSRZW010000016.1, on the reverse strand, counting down.
CTCGCCAATGGTGGAGACGGTGTGCCCGCGATAGTCGTGGCCGGGGTAGACCAAAGTCTCGTCGGGCAGCGTAAACAAGTGCTGGGTAACATGGTCGTACATCAGGCCGGGATCCCCGCTTTGGAAATCCGTGCGCCCACAGCCGCGGATCAGCAGGGCATCTCCGGTAAGGACGCGATCCCCATTGACGCGGTAGGTCATGTGGCTGTCGGTGTGGCCCAGGGTAGCGATGGCTTCAATGACGACGGATCCCACTTGCAGCGTTTCCCCATGACCGATGAAACGATCTGCACATTGAGCCTTGGCCTGTACTGGCACCACCCCTTGGCAACCGGTCAGTTCCCGCAGCTTCCCGGTTCCCGTAATGTGATCCGCGTGAACGTGGGTTTCCAGGCAGTACTTCAAGGTTAGACCCAATTCCCGAATCAACTTCAAATCCCGCTCCACCTGCTCCAGTACCGGATCCACCAGCGCGGCCTCGCGGGTTGCCGGATCCGCGATTAAATAGGTGTAGGTGCTTGTTTCTGCGTCGAACAGTTGGCGAAATAGCATAGTGCCCTCCTGTCTGGTATCGAAAGCCCGACGTGAACTTGGACTTTCTAGGAACACTATATAACTATCTAGTGTTAAAATCAAGTTGCATGGACGGCGCAAGCAGGTTTGTTGATTGGGGAAAAGCCGGTGAGCAGAGCGGATGTGAATGAGTGTCGCACAATCCTGACGCCGCAGGTTCTCGACAGCGTGGCAGAGTACTTCAAGGTTTTGGCGGAACCCAACCGCCTGCAGATCCTGTGTCAGTTGCGCTCGGGGCCCAAGAACGTCACCCAAATCTTGGAAGCTACGGGTATGGGCCAGGCCAATGTTTCCAAGCACCTCAAGATCCTGACCCAGGCAGGGATCGTCAGCCGTCAGCCCAAGGGGGTGAGTGTTTATTACCAAATTGCGGATCCCATGTGCTTTGAGCTGTGTGAAGTGGTATGTCGGCAGTTGGTGAGTCGGCTGCAACAGCAAGCCCGCCAACTGGAGCCGCTGGCAGCCATTCACCCAGGTCAACCGAGCTGAGGCGAAAATGGTTCTCAAATGGGTTGGGATTTCGCGAGCACCTGATGATTAGTCCAGCCCCAGCCGCCGACGAAAGTAAGGGATGGTCTGTTGCAGCCCAACTTGCAGCGGGATCCGAGGCTCCCAACCCAAGAGGGCGCGGGCTTTGCCAATATCCGGCTGCCGTTGTCTGGGATCGTCCGTCGGCAGAGGCCGGTAAACGATGGGAGAAGGGCTGCCGGTGAGGGCGAGCACCTGCTGGGCCAGCTCCAGGATCGTGAACTCCTCGGGGTTGCCCAAGTTAAAGGGGCCAGGGTAGGGGCTGTTCATCAGCCGGATCAAGCCCTCTACCAAGTCGGAGATGTAGCAAAAGCTGCGGGTCTGGGATCCATCCCCATAGACCGTCAGGGGATCCCCGCGTAGGGCCTGGACGATAAAGTTGCTCACCACGCGGCCATCGTCCTCCCGCATGGCGGGGCCGTAGGTGTTGAAGATGCGGGCCACCCGGATCTCCGTCTGGTATTGCCGCTGCCAGTCGAAGGTGAGGGTTTCCGCCAAGCGCTTGGATTCGTCGTAGCAGGCCCGCGGGCCGATGGGGTTGACGTGGCCCCAGTAGTCTTCCGGTTGGGGATGCACTTGGGGATCCCCGTACACTTCTGAAGTCGAGGCCAGCAGGAACCTCGCTCCCGTTTTCTGGGCCAGTTGCAGCAGGTGGTAGGTGCCCCAGAGGCTGGTGCGGATGGTGCGGATGGGATCCGCTTGGTAGTGGGGGGGGGAAGCGGGGCAAGCCAGGTGGTAGATCTGCTGGATCCCGGCCTCTTCCAAAGCGGGCGGCAAGGGATCCGCCACGTCGTGCCAAATGAACTGAAAGGCGGGGTTGTCCAGATGGGCCTGGACATTGAGCTGCCGGCCTGTGGAGCCATTGTCCAGGCAAATGACCCAGTGGCCTTCTTGCAGAAGGCGGGTTACCAAGTGGGATCCGATAAATCCGAGGCCACCCGTAACCAGGATCTTCATGATTTCCCCTGATTTCCCCAGCACCTACCAGCCCACTCCAATGAGGGTTATGCCCGCCTGCCGCACCGCCTCCCGATCCAGACAGTTACGGCCATCGATGAGCAAGGGCCGCCGCATCAGCTCTGCAATCCGTCGGTAATCCAGCGACAAAAACTCCGGCCACTCCGTCACCAACACCAGGGCATCGCAGTCCTGGGCCAGGCGAAACACATCCGTTTCCACCACCACATGGGCCAACCCCTCCCGCATCCCCGAGGCGGATACAATTGGATCATATGCCTTGACCTTGGCCCCCAGACGGTGGAGTTGTTCGATCAAAGTCAGGGAAGAGGCATCCCGCAGGTCGTCGGTGTGGGGTTTAAACGTGAGGCCCAAAAGGCCAACGGTTTTACCCTTGAGCACCTTGAGGGCTTGCTGCAGCTTTTCCACCAAACGTTGCCGCTGTTCTCGGTTGACCTCCACCGTGGCCCGCAACAGCTTGGCCTCATAGCCGTAGTCAGCAGCGGTTTGAATGAGAGCCGCCAGATCTTTGGGGAAGCAGCTTCCGCCCCACCCTATGCCAGCGTTGAGAAAGGCGCGGCCAATGCGCCTATCTAGGCCGATCCCTTCTGCCACCTGGGTGATGTCGGCACCGGTGCGCTCGCAGATGTTGGCCATTTCGTTGATAAAGCTAATCTTGGTGGCCAGGAAGGCGTTGGCGGCATACTTGATCATCTCGGCAGAAGCCAGGTCGGTCACCAGCAAAGGCACGGGATCCCCTTGCAGGCCCTGCTGGCGGTTGAGGATGGGTTCATACAGCTGCCGCATGATTTCAATGGCGCGGGGGCTGTTGGAGCCAATCACAATGCGATCCGGGTAGAAGGTATCTTGGATGGCACTGCCCTCCCGTAGGAACTCGGGGTTGCTCACCACGTCAAACTGCGGCGTCCAAGGCGAGAGCTCCAAGGTCAGGGATCTGGCCTCTGGATCTCTCCCCACTTCTCGGCTGCTCAGCCGCTGCTTGGCGGCTTCGGCGGCCCCGTCCAAAATGAGCATGCGCACCCAGTCCCCAGAGCCAATGGGCACAGTGGATTTGTTGACAATGACTCGATATTGCTCGTCCAGATGCTGGCCAATTTCCCGCGCCACTGCTTCCACGTAGCGCAGATCGGGATCCCCGCTGGGCAGGGCCGGGGTGCCCACGGCAATAAACACCACCTCGCTGGCCTGGATCCCAGAGCCCAGATCGGTGCTAAAGTGCAGCCGACCCGCCGCAGTTCCCTCCCGCACCAGCTCTTCCAGGCCGGGCTCGTAGATGGGCAGGCGACCCCGCTGCAGCCCTTCAATCTTGGCGGAGTTGTTGTCCACACAGATAACGCTATTTCCTAGGTGAGCCAGGCAAGCCCCTGTTACCAGGCCCACATAGCCAGCGCCTACCACAGCAACGTGCATACTCAGAGTTCGCTCCCCAATCGGCGGCCACTTGACTAAGCCTTAGCAGCTTGCTTTTAGGGTACCCTCCCTTACCCCTATTGAGGTCGGTGACAGAATAAAGCAGGATATCTGTGGATCCCCGCTCGAGCTGCAGTGAGCTTTCTGGATTCTGCTGCCATAGCCAGCCGCCGCCAGCGCCAAGTGCAGAGGGTGCTGTACGTCACGCTAGGGCTAAATGTCCTGGTGTTTCTGATCAAGTTAATCCTGGGGCTGACGACGGGATCCCTAAGCCTAATTGCCGATGCCCTGCACAGCTCCACCGACAGCGCCAGCAACATTTTGGGCTTGGTGGCCGTGCGCTTTTCTTCGCCAGAGCCCGATGACGACCATCCCTACGGCCATCCCAAGTTTGAAGCCATTGGAGCGCTGGGGATCGCCGCCTTTTTGGGGATGGCCAGCCTGGAGATCCTGCGCACAGCCGTGGAGCGGTTTTGGGAGCCCCAGCCCCACTTGCAGATCGATGAGCTGACCTTGGGGATGATGGTGGGCGTGCTGGGCATTAATGTCTTTGTCACCCTCTACGAGCACCGCTGGGGCAAAGCTCTGTCCAGCTCGCTGCTGTTGGCCGATGCGCGCCATACCCTCAGCGACGTTGGGGTGACGCTGACGGTGTTGCTGGGGTTGGCCGGCATGCATTATTGGGGGATCCCTTGGCTGGATCAAGCCCTGGCTTTGCCGGTGGCGCTGCTGGTGCTCCGAAGCGGCTGGGAGGTGCTGCAGGAGAATCTTCCCTACCTCACCGACCGGGTGGCGATCCCCTCTGAGGCCCTGCGGGATCTGATCCTGAGCGTGCCAGGCGTGCTCGACTGCCATGACATCACTTCCCGCGGGATCCCAGGGGAAATGGTCTTTATCGAGATGCACCTGGTGGTGGAGCCACAGGACATTGAGTCCGCCCACCGCCTCACTGAGGAAGTCGAACACCTCCTGCAAGGGCGCTACGGGCCGGCGCGGATCCTCATCCACCTGGAGCCTCGCTCCCATATCGAGCAACCCTAGCAGGAGCTCGCCACCTGCCAACAGATAGCCTAGCCAAACCTCAGGGATCCTGATGTTTCCAAAAGAACACCAAAACGGTATCAACGCCTCTGCGAGCGTCCCTCAAAATCTCGGAAAAGCCCATTCTTTCGTCGGATCCCTCGACGCCTTGTGCCACAAGGCTTTCCGGCCCCAAAACCCCCTCGCCGAAACTCTTTTTGCCCCCTTTTTTCCGGATCCCTCGCAAACGGGTCTTGCATCCCTTGCCCTGCTTGGCTTTAATAGGGGTGGAGTTCCCCCTTCGGGGGGATTCCTAGAAATTGGAAACAGCTTACTACCTTTTCAGCGATAGACTTGGGACAGTTAATGTTCCCCCTTCGGGGGGATTCCTAGAAATTGGAAACTACGTTCCCAGGGGTCCTACACGTCGACCTGAGTGACCCCGTTCCCCCTTCGGGGGGATTCCTAGAAATTGGAAACTGCTTGGCAGGCGTTGTTTGGTGAAAAGCCCTTCAAGTTCCCCCTTCGGGGGGATTCCTAGAAATTGGAAACAGTAATGTTGTTCGAAAGAACCAGGGCAACAGTCCGGTGTTCCCCCTTCGGGGGGATTCCTAGAAATTGGAAACTTCTAGCCCTGGTGGGCAGTCGAGGATAACGATTTCAGTTCCCCCTTCGGGGGGATTCCTAGAAATTGGAAACCCGGCAACTTGCAGGTTGGCGTCCTCGTATTCGACTGTTCCCCCTTCGGGGGGATTCCTAGAAATTGGAAACACTTGTAAAGCAATATGAGGGTACTTAGTATAAACAGAGTTCCCCCTTCGGGGGGATTCCTAGAAATTGGAAACATCCAGCCCAGTGCCCCAACACTCCCCGATCCGTTTAGATGTTCCCCCTTCGGGGGGATTCCTAGAAATTGGAAACAGCCGACAGTAGGCTGGACGCCAACAATACGAACGCCGTTCCCCCTTCGGGGGGATTCCTAGAAATTGGAAACGGTATAGCTGAGGCGGTTGCCCGCTTTGCACGACAGGTTCCCCCTTCGGGGGGATCCCTAGAAATTGGAAACGGCAGAGGGTTATGGATCCCTCATACCCAGGATCGATGTTCCCCCTTCGGGGGGATCCCTAGAAATTGGAAACTACGACTAGGTAAACTAACTCAGGATCTTCTTCAGGATATTTGTTCCCCCTTCGGGGGGATCCCTAGAAATTGGAAACACAGGAAACAAACTTCCCTGCGTGGAAGATCTGCAGTGTTCCCCCTTCGGGGGGATCCCTAGAAATTGGAAACTCAAAAATCATGCACTGGTGTAGGCACTCAGCAATCGTTCCCCCTTCGGGGGGATCCCTAGAAATTGGAAACTTCACCCACTTCTGGGACTGGTGGTTCCAGTAATACTGTTCCCCCTTCGGGGGGATCCCTAGAAATTGGAAACATCTAGCTACATGCAGTTCCAAGGTGCTGTTAGTGACGTTCCCCCTTCGGGGGGATCCCTAGAAATTGGAAAAGAATTGGAAAAGAAATTGGAAGCGAACTGAAGCTGGGCCTGGTTATCAGGCGGGCAGCGAAAACAACGGCTGAAACGCTCCAGAAATCGGCCTGCTGGCTGGGGAAAGTCTGGGAAAGTGAGGTCTGGATCCCCGGCAGCCACCGCTGCCCAAAAGTAGCGCAATTGTGGGGCCAAGGCTTGTGCCTGTTCCAAAGGCAAATTCAGCGGTGCGGAGGTTAAAAACTTAACCACCGCTGGTTCGCTGCGCTGGGCCATCCACTCCCGGGAGAACGCTTGCAAATCGGGCCAATCGGGCAGGGATCCCACCCGGTAGCTCTGGATATGGACTTGGATTCCGGTCTCTCGATCCGACCGGATCTCGACAAGGCGGTAGGGGTGGGGAAAGCTGACCAAAGAGCCGGTGGTAATGTCGTAAACCCCCCCTCGTCGGGCGATGTGCTGGATGTGCAGATGTCCGGTGAACACCAGTTGCACCCCATAAGCTTGCAGCAGCCGCCGCAACTGAGAGGCATTCTCCAGCATGTAGCGACGCCCCCAGGGATGGAGAGACTGGCCGCGCAGATGCTCGACCACATTATGGTGCACCATCAGCAGCACCAGCTCTTCCTCGGCTGCCGCCAATTCTTTCTCCAGCCAGGTCAGTTGTTCTGGGGTTAGACACCCCACCAATTGACCCTGAGCATCAAAATGGTTGGAATTGAGGCCGATCAAACGGATCCCTGGCCGCAGAACCCGGCTGTAATCCAAAGACTGCCCATCCTCGTAGCCAAAAGCTCGGTAGTAGCGGGGAAAATCCGCCAAACCAATAGAGCGCCCGCTGGCCTCGGGCTGGGGCACATCGTGGTTGCCGGGCACCACAAAAGCCGGAAAGGGCAGTCGAGCCAGCCGCTCTGCCAGCCATGCATGGTTTTCCGGCTCCCCATGCTGGGTCAGATCCCCCGGCAACAGCAGAAAATCCAGAGGCAACTGCACCAGATGCTGCAAAACCTGTTCCAGAGCCGGGATGCTCACCTCTACCAGGTGAAATCGGCTGGGGTGATCCCAAAGGGTGGAAGGGAGGGTGACGTGGGGATCGCTCACCACAGCAAAGCGGATCTGCACGGATTACTCCCCTTGACAACAGCAAGCAGACAAAGCCTTCGGCCCACCGGGGGGACAAGCGCTTCTGCTATTCTGGCATCCATCACGGGATCCCGATTATCTCAGGAGCACAGCATGGTGGCCCAGGTGATTACCATCGATCACCCTCTGGTGCAGCACAAGCTCAGCCTCATGCGCCGTGTTGAAACTACAACCGCCGACTTCCGAGCGCTGATGCGGGAGATCAGCCTCTTGATGGCCTACGAGGTGACCCGCGATCTGCCCCTCAAGCTACAGCCCATTCAAACCCCGATGGCCCCAATGTTGGCGCCGATGTTGGCGGCAGAGAAAAAGTTGGTGCTTGTCTCCATCCTGCGGGCCGGCCAAGGGCTCCTCGACGGCATGCTGGAGCTGATCCCATCAGCACGGGTGGGGCATATCGGCCTATATCGGGATCCCCATACCCTGATCCCCATCGAGTACTACTTCAAGGTGCCCACCGATATCGAAGATCGTGAGGTGCTGGTGGTGGATCCAATGTTGGCCACCGGCCATTCGGCAGCAGCGGCTGTAGCGCGCCTACGCCAAACCCGACCCCAGTCGATCCGCTTCATCTGCCTGGTGGCCGCCCCAGAAGGGATCCGGTATTTCCACGAACAGAACCCAGATGTGCCAATCTATACCGCTGCTGTAGACGATGGCCTAGACGAGCACGGCTACATCCTCCCCGGCCTAGGAGATGCAGGGGATCGCCTGTTCGGCACCCGCTGATGGGAGAGTGCCATGCCTACAGCACCCCGTCCAGAACTGCACTACTGTTGTGATTAGGAAGTTGGGTTGGGCGCCAACAACTGTTCCCCCCTCAACATGCGGGCAGCAGCGCTGAGCAGCTCCTCTTCCAGATAGGGCTTGGTGAAGTAGGCAGTTGCTCCCAGCTCCCGTGCTGTTTGCCGGTGCCGTTCTGCCCCCCGCGAGGTGAGCATGGCAACCGGGAGATGCTTGAAGTTGCTGTCTTCCCGCAGGCGGGTGAGCAGTTCTAGGCCGTCCATCCGCGGCATCTCGATGTCGCAGAAGATGAGGTCGCAGGGCAGGCCGCCGCGCAGCTTTTCCCAGGCATCCTGGCCATCCCGCGCCTGTTCCACCCGGTAGCCCACCTTCTGGAAAGACATCGAGAGCAGCTCCCGAACGGTGATCGAGTCGTCCACGATCAACACGGTGGTCTGGCGCACCTCTTCTGGGGTTGGCTCCTCATCCCGGTGATCCAGCCAGAAGCGGTTGAGATCCCGACGGCGACCGTGGGCTATGTCCACCAGCTCGATGATGTCGGCAATCGGCAGCACCCGCCCGTTCCCCAACACCGTTGCCCCAGAAATGCCCAGTGGCTTGGGCACAGGCCCGCGCAGTTGCTTGATCACGATTTCCTGCTCTTCCACGAAGCTGTCCACCTGCAGGGCAACATACTGGCCGGCACTTTGCAGGATGACAATGGGAATAATGCCCTCATCCTGGGTGATGCTGTACACCTCGGAACGGCTGCGGCTGTGGCTGCGGCTGTAGGCCAGCAGATTTGAGAGGGGCTGGAAGTGAAGACGCTGATCCCGCCAGAGAATCGAGGGCCGCCCCTGCTCATCCGGCTGAACTTCGTCGGCAGGAACATCCAGCATCTCCTCCACGCCATCCAGGGGGAAGGCGATCAGGGCTTTGTCGCTGACACACACCATGGCCTTGGAAATGCTCAGGGTGAGGGGGAGGCGGATGGTAAAGGTGGTTCCTTTGCCCCGCGCAGAATCCACTTGAATGCTGCCGCGCAGCTCGGTGATGTTGCGGCGCACCACATCCAAGCCAACCCCCCGCCCGGCCAGATCGTCCACCTCGCTGGCCTCGCGAACGCTGAAGCCAGGGTGGAAGAGAACGTTGAACACTTCGTCTTCGTCGGCTTGCTCCGACAGCAGCCCCAGCCTTTGGGCCTTGGCCTTGACCTTCTCCACCGGGATCCCGGCGCCATCGTCCGATACGATGATGATGGTTTGGTTGCCCTGATAGAAGGCCTTGACGGTGATCTTGCCCTCAGGGGGCTTGCCCGCCCGCCGCCGCTCCTCAGGGGTCTCGATCCCGTGTACCAGGGCGTTGTTCACCAGGTGGGTCATGGGGTCATAGAGCTCCTCCAGGATGGCCTTGTCGATGAGCGTGTCACGGCCTTCCACCACCAGGCTGGCCTGCTTGCCCGTTTTGATGGAGAGATCCCGAATGGCGCGGGGCAAGCGGTCGGCAACTTGCGAGAAGGGCACCATGCGCGCCCGGTTCAGGCCCTCTTGCAGTTGGGTGGTTACCTGCCGGAATTGGCGGGTAATCTGCTCGGCCTCATCTACGGCAAACTCGATGTCGGAGGAGGACTCGCGCACCCGCACGATGAGCTCAATGATCTCCTGGGCCAGAGCGTGGAAGGCCGTAAACTGGTCCATCTCCAGCTTGTCGAACTCTTGGCCGGAGGAATGACTCCGCCTTCCTCGGCTGGACCCCTCCCCATTTCGACCGAAGCCCACCGTTACCGTGCCGCCATAGGCTGAGCTGCTGCGGCTGGAGAACAAAGCCAATTCCAGCAAGGAGCGGTCATACTGATCCCGCATGCGCTGGCCCAGATCCCCTAGCTGTTGCACACGGCCCAACAGGCCATCCAGAAACTGGCGCAGACGGGTTTGGTTTTGCTCCATGCTGTTGCGGATGACCACCAACTCTCCCACCAGGTTGTTGATGGAGTCGAGGTGGCGCACCTCCACCCGCATCACAGGGTTGCTGAGGGCAGCAGTTCGCCGTGAAGTCGGCCCAGTTGCCGCCGGGGCAGCTGCTGCTGGGGTGGGGGTTGCTGGAGCAGCAGCGGCAACTGGCGGCGAAGGTGCTGGCGCCGCAGCAGGTGCTTGGGCAGGAACCTCGAGATCGCCCAGGAGCGATTCCAGCTGGGCTGCAAAGTCGTCAGCAGCCTCGCCGCTCGCGGCTGCAGGGGATCCCACAAGGGGGGCGATAGCCTTTTCTAGCTCAGGGGTTACCGCCGGCTCGGCAGCGTCGAAGAGGGCGGCCAAATCGTCCAAACGGGGAGCCGGAGCAGCTTCCAGCGCCTCTTCCTCTGGGGTCTCGGCCTCGCCAACAGGAACGGCTAAGGATTCATCCTCTGCAAACAGGCTGGCCAACTGGCTTTCCAGATCGTCCTCCGCAGGCTGGAGGGCATTTTCTTCCTCCAGTGCGGCAACCGGCGGCTCTGGCTCAGACACGGGCACTTCCGCCAGGCTGCTCGCTTGCAAAGCTTCTGTGTCCTCCAGGAAGGTGGCAAGATCCAAGGGGGGTTCTTCTTGGGGCGCTTCCCCTTCTGCAAAGAACTGGCTCAACTCATCCAGATCCACCTGGCTGTCGCTATCCATGGCCGAGAGGGATCCCCTGGCCCCCAGGCTCAGTTCTTCTGGGTCGGATTCCTGGGTGAATAGGGCATCGAGACGGTCGAAGGAGAGCTCGGGGGAAGGGGCGACTGCCTCCTCAGCCGTGGGTTGCAGGTCTGCGAAAGACTCCTCCTGCACCGGGAACAGCTCCTCCAGAAGCGCCCACTCCTGGGCTTCTGCTGTGTCCCCAGCTGCTGATTGGGTCAGGGGGATGGAGTCCCCATCGGACGCCTCCTCGAGGGTCTCGCCGGCGAAGAGATCCCCTAGGCTCAGCTCGGCTCCGAAGTCTGGAATTGGCGATTCCCTCGGCTCATTGGCCATGTCGGGTAGAGAGGCAAGCTCGTCCAACGTGGGGAAGGGTTCGCCAACAGCGAGATCCCCAAGCTGCTCAGCCTCGGCAATGTCCAAAGAAAATACGGAAGGTTCACCGACTTCGGGCATCGACCAAGCCGGATCGGCTTCTGCCGCAGGGGTGGAAAAAAAGCTCTCCAGGCTGTCTTCGGCAGTATCGAAGGCAGCAGAGTCAGCGGACTCTAAGGATCCCACCTCGTCGGATCCCGACTCTGCCAGATAATCTGCTGGGATGGAAAAATCCTCCGGCTGGATATCCGCGGAAAATTCAGCCCAGAGATCTGCTGCGATTTCCCCGTCCTCAAGGGCTTCCTGAAGGGGTGGGGACGGTTCAGCCGCCCAAGGATCGGCCTCCAGCTCACCAGCGGGAACGGCCTCCAAGTCCGGAAGCTGAGACCCTTCCTGCCGGAAAGCACTCTCTACGGGAAGTTCCTCCAGCTCAAATAGGGCCTCTACCCCGGCACTTGCGGCTTCGTCTGGGACAAAGCCGGATCCCTCGCCCATTTCCGCAGCAACGCTCTGGGCAGTCGGCTCCTGTTCAGCATCCCAGGCAGGCTCAGCAGAGACAAACCCCTCTGCCCCTTCACCCACCACTTCGGCAAACAGCTCCGCCAGATCGGCCTCGGCTCTCTCCTCGTCCAACCTTGGGCTCAGATCCTCAAAGGTCTGCAAGAGGGGCTCAGGAGAGGAGGGGATCAGCTCTGTTGGGAACTCTTCAATATCAGACAGCGCTTCTGCGTTGGCGAACAGCTCGTCAAAGGCCGAGGTGGCTTCTTCCTCCAGATCCAAGGGAGTGGCATAGAGCTCCGCTCCGCTAACGCGACCGAAGTCGTCCGCAACAGAGGCCAAGCCAGCTCCCTGCCCGTCCTCTTCTGGGCTTTCTGCCGGCACGGCAGCTGTCCTCCAGTCTTCCTCCCAAGCCGCTTCGGCTCGGATCCCTGGCCAACTCAGATCCAGATCCCCCTCTTCCGCGGGAGCAGATCGGTGCTCTGAATCTGTTCCCGCCAGCGGGACGGAGTCCTCAGCAGTGCCCACTTCCCATAGGGATGAGAGCTGTTCCGCCGCCAGATCTCCGCTTGCCTCTGCGCTCTCCTGCTCCGGCGACAGGGCAGCTCCGGGCTCATCCTCTTGAAAGGATGTCTCAGCGAGGGTTACCGCTTCCCAGCTCAGATCGGGGGTAGCGCCTTCCTCCGCAGGGATCCCAGCAGCCACAGCCCAATCCTCGGAGGCACCCTCCTCGGGTTGGGGGAACAGCGGCTCTGCCTCAGACTCCCAAGCCAGACCAAGCTCGAAGGGCTCGCAGACTTCTGGCTCTTCAGGGGCTGCCGGAACAGGGCGGAAAGCCAGCAGCTCAGCCGAGGGCTGAATGGTGTTTGCCGCTCCATTGGCCAGAGCCTGGTGGGCTTGCTTCAGATCTCGCAGCACCGGCAGGGCCAACTGCCGCAAATCCTGGCCGGGATCCGCCAAAATCTCGCCCACCAAGCGGGTCAAGTCTGTCCAGCCTCCCAGTTCCAGAGCCGAAGATTGCCCCAAATCCTGCAAAGATTGGGCCAGAGCTTGCAGAGCCGGTCGAGTGGCCGGGTCGTCAGGACGTTTGAACAGCTCCAGCATCTGGCGCAACAGGGCCGGGATCTGCTGATGCACCACCACCTCAAGAGGATCCGGTGGGGCAGGGGGGGCAGCAGGGCGAGCCAATTGTTGCAATTCTGAAGAAGGGGCAACCTGTTCGGCCTTGCCGGCTAGGATGAGCTGCTGTCCCTGCTTCAAATCCCGCAGGGCGACCAAAGCCAGAGCACGCAGGTCGGCATCGGGGTTGCCCAGAGCTTGCTCGAAAGTTTCCGTCAACTGTTGCCAGCCCGCCAGATGATGGACTTGCCCGATCTCCTTGAGAACGGCATTCGCCGCTGCCAAGCGCTCTCGGACATCTGGCTGATCCCGTTGTTTAAACAGCTCCAGCATCTGGCGCAACTGCTGCGGCACCACCTCCGCCATGTCCTGCTGTAGGGTGCGAACCGCCGGCGGCGAGACGGGAGCTGAGACAGGGCCCTCGCCGAGAAGATTTTGAATGTGCCTTTCGGTCTCTTGAAAAACCGGCTCCAATTCCGCCAGGGTGGTGTTGCTGACTTCTTGGGTGAGGCCGCGGGGGCTCTGCAGCTCCTCCAACAACATCGAAAGCCCATCAAAAGCCCGCAGCAGCAGGGTTTCCAGGTGCTGGTCGACAGGCACTCCGCCTGGACGGGAGCGAAAGATGTTGAAAAAATCTTCCATGCGGTGGGCCGTCCGTTGGATGCTGGTGAGGCCCAGCATGGCAGCTCCCCCCTTGATGGAGTGAGCAGCTCGAAACAGCTCGTTGATCAGCTCGGGATCGCTCATGCTGTCCCGCAGGCTGAGGAGCACTTGTTCAATCGTTGCCAAGTGGTCGCGGGCTTCTTCGATGAAATAACTGAGGATCCGCTTCTGTGCTTCTTCATTCATGGCAGGAGGCCCTTCCTACAGCCCACAAGTTTTCATTCAGTAATAACAGACCGGACAGGGTGAGGCTCGCCTGGGCGAAAAGTCCGGCCAACAGTTGCAACAGGGGGATCCCGGTGCCATTTGCTAAGGATCGATAACGTCTCCTGCATGGGGATCCTTGTCCCTAGAATGCCCTCAAAACAGCAGATTTGCTCATTCATCCCCAACCCGGAAGCGACCGACAGAAGTTTGCAACTCGCGGGCGATGCTCACCAACTGTTGGAGCGAAGCTGCCACCTTCTGCGCCTCCTTAGAGGTCTCGTTGGCGGTCAACTCCACCGATTGCATCACCTGCGCCACAGAGCGAGAGGTTTCCGTTTGTTGCACGGTGGCCTGAGAGATCGCCCGCACCAACTCGTCGATCCGGCGACTGACCTCGATAATCTCGTCCAGGCTGTTCTTGGCCTGCTCGGCCCGCCGCGTCCCCTCGATCACCAGTTGGGTGCCTTCTTCCATAGCCGTCATCACGTTGCCGGTTTCCGATTGAATCTGCAACACGATCTGCTCGATCTCCTTCGAGGCTTTGGCAGCTCGGTCGGCCAGTTGTCGCACCTCATCGGCCACGATGGCAAAGCCCCGTCCCGATTCCCCGGCTCGTGCCGCCTCGATGCTGGCGTTGAGGGCAAGCAGGTTGGTGCGCGAGGCAATTTGAGAGATCAAAGCCACAATTTTGGAAATTTCCTGCGAGGATTCCGCCAATCGCTTCACTTTGCGGGTGGTTTCTGCCACGGTTTCGCGAATTTCCAGGATGCCACTTACCGTGCGATCCACAGCTTCTCCACCCCGAGCGGCTGCTTCTGTGGCTTGGGCAGTCACGTTGGCCGCTTCGCGGGCGTTGCTGGCCACCTCTTGAATGGAGTCCGTCATCTCCTGAATGGAGTTGAGGGAGTTGGAAATCTCCTCCGCCTGGCGCAAGGCGTCGGCAGAGAGGCTGCGGGCAAAGTCCTCGTTCTGCAAGGCGGCATCGTTCACGGCGGCGGCGGCCCGCTTCACCTGGCTGACAATGTCTCGCAGACTGCGAATGGTCAGGTTAAAGGAGTCGGCCACAGCCCCCAGCACGTCGGCAGTCACCTCTGCCCGCACCGTCAGGTCTCCACGGGCAGCCCCTTCCACGTCGTCCAGCAGGCGAATCACCTGGCGCTGTAGGTCTTCCTTAGCTTGCCCTTGCTCGGCAGCCCGCTGGCTCAGTTCGGCGAAGTTGGCTTCAAGGGCAGCCGCCATCTGGTTAAAGCTGTCGGCCAAGCGCCCCAGCTCATCGTGGGTGTTGGCTGTGGCTCGTACTGAATAATTCCCCTGGGCCAAGGCGGCAAAGTGGCCGGCCAGCTCTTGGGCGGTGGAGCGAATTTGTTTGGCACTGCTGGCCCCGAGGATAACCCCTGCTCCTGTGCCGATCAGCCCGCCTCCAATCACCCCGGCAATCAAGCGAGCTCCCCCATTGGCCTGGATCCCAAGGCCAATCGCCAAGCCGGCAGCCAAACTCACAGCTCCTTGGATAAGCGCTATGGCCAATTGCCGATCCCCAATCGGTCGGTTGGCGATCCCAGCAGAGGTTCTTGCCCCTTGTTCACCTACACTAAGAATAGGGAGGGAGGCCGTGGGCAGCAGAACTTGGGCCGCTCCGCTGCCGGTCTCCGCCATTGGGCTCATCCCCCCAATCGCCCCCTCATCTGGGCGGAAGGCCCCCACCGGCTCGCCGCCATCCATGCCGGCAAGTTCGCGATCCAGGCTGTCTAGCTCGTCAAGCTCGAAGAGGGCAGAGCCGGGACTGGCAGTATCTTCGTCGGGAGCAGGGATCGGCTCACTCATGGGGGCAGCCAATTCGGTCGGCAGGCTTTCTTCCAGGGATCCCCCCTCCTCTTCCTCAAAACCAGGCAGGGAGAAGCCCATCTCATCGGGAAAATCGGCATCGCCGGCCAACTGCGTAATGGAGTCGAAGTCGCCTTCTAGGGCTTCCAGATGCTCTCGATCGAACTCGTTGAGGAAGGCAAAGTCATCTTCGACCACCGGATCGGTTTGAGGCCCGCCCTCTTCCGAGCCTACCCGTCGCGAGGTGGCCGGTGGTGTTACCCGAGAATGGGTCGGCATCGGGTGAGATAAACCCAGCGGATCAGCCTCCGGCATTTGCAGCCCGGTCTCCAAGGGATCCCTGAATCTCTCTTCCCCCATGAAATCGCTGCCAAGGCTGTCTGCCTCCAGTGGAAAGGGATCCTGAGCAAAGGGATCCGCCTCCTCTTCCCCCATCTCCTCGAACTGCAAGAAGGGATCGGGAGCAGAGAAAGCCTCTTCCGAAAAGGCATCCGACCCAGGTGCAAACTCATCTGGAGAGCGAAACTCGTCCGCTTCTGGGGAATCGGGAAGATCCGCCAGCTCCGGTGCCATTTGCAACAGCTCTTCTAGACCCTTCCGGGCCGACTCCAGCTCATCGGGATCACTGGCTGTTTGTAAAATGGTGTTGTAGGTTTGGCGAGCTTCCAACAACTGCCCAGCTTGTTTTTGTGCCAAAGCCAGCAGCAGCTTGACAGCAGTATCTTGCGGTTCAGCAGCGGCCACTTGGTTGAACAACCGCACCGCCCGGACGTAGTCTCCCTGCCAAAAGGCGGCCATCGCATCGGTGTAGTCTCTCTGACTGTTCGCGCTCGGAACCATGGATCCTCCCTTCACTGCTTGCCTACCTCTGTTCACGCGTCAACACAGATGCAAACGGAACGCCCCCAACACCTCAAAACCCCATGGATGCAGGCTATCCCCCCTTTTCCACATTCAGTCAAGCAAGAGTGGGCCTTTCTGCCGCCGTCTCAGGGCTTACCCTCAACAGCCTCGACACGCATCGGTAGGGGATAGATTTGGTCCAACTTTCCCCATTGTGGCTGGAGTTAGCTTGGATCTTTGATAGGAACTATACACTTTCCTCCCGCTGAGCTCCCAGGGGGCCGTCTGTCAACCCCAACGATTGGATCGCAGGATGGCCGACTGATCCAGCAATGGCAAGCGCGATCCCGTTCCGGGCACCACCCATTCCCCTCGCAAAAAAGGAGCCATGGACTCAGGAGCCGTGAGGGCAGGCCGCACCAATTCAGTCTTCAGCCACTCCATGCCTACAATTAAATCCACAGCCAAGCCCATGAGCAAATCCTGTTGATCCATCACGGCCACCACAGGAATCTCGGCTCGGTCGATGTTCAGGGGCGGGCTGATCCCCAAAAATTGCCCCAGGTCTGCAACCCAGATGATCTCGCCCCGCAAATTCAGCGTGCCCAGCAAAACTGGGGCCACATTGGGCATGGGGGTGATTTTCTCTGGGCCAATGCTCATCACCTCCACAACCGATACCGCTGGCAGCGCAAATTCCTCCCCGGTGGCAATCTTGAACTTTAGGAATAGCTCACCTTCGGGAGCCTCCATCTCCCGCAACTCTTGGGTCTCATCCCCCATCAATAAATCCAGATCCCCCAGCATGATGCTCCCCCGCATGGATAGTCTTGTGGACTGTTGATCCCGCCCCCCTCCCTGCTTAAAACGCAGAGTCGTTCTCAGGACCTACCGAAAGGCGTGGAAGCAGAAGGGGCAGCTCTCAGCCTCTCAGTAATTGCTTAATCGTACCCACCAGTTCCTGGGGCTGGAAAGGCTTGGCAATGTAGGCATCCGCTCCCTGGCGGATCCCCCAGTAGCGGTCAAATTCTTCGCCCTTGGAAGAACACATGACGATGGGCGTTTTTTGGGTGAGAGGGTCGGCCTTGAGAAGACGGCACACCTCATAGCCGTTCATGCGCGGCATGACGATGTCCAGCACGATCAGGTCGGGTTTGTTTTGCTTCACCGCCTCTACGGCCTCCACCCCGTCTTCCACAGTCATCACCTCGAAGCCGTTTTCCTGCAGCAGCTTGCTGATCATCTCCCGCTGGGATTGGCTATCTTCCACCACCAAAACGCGACTCATTTCCGATTCATCTCCCGCAATTGATGTTTGATGGTCGCCAGGAGCTCTTGGGGCTTAAAGGGCTTGGTTACATAGGCATCCGCCTGGTTGCGCCTGGCCCACTCGATATCAAAGGTCTGGTCTTTGGTGGAACACATGACGATGCGAATGTGTTTGGTACTTTCATCCCCCTTCACTTCCCGGCATACCTCGTAGCCGTTCATGCGCGGCATGACAATATCCAGCACCACCACATCAGGCTTCTGCTGGCGAATGCACTCCATTGCCTCTACGCCGTCTGTTGCTGTGGAGACTTCCAAACCGTTCTCGGAAAGCAAGCTGGAAATGGTCTCCAGGTAGGTACGGTTGTCATCCACCACCAGCACTTTGCTCATCGCCGTCTTGCTCCTTTTGCACTCCCGCGCAACCGTCGGGCTGCTTTGACTGAGGTTTGCTCTTGTAACCTCACCCGGCTCCCTGGCTCCGGGCCGGCCATGCTACCCCTATTGTTTCGGTGAGGCCACTCTTCTGTCCAGTACTTCGCCTATAGTCTTCTGTGCCAACATTTTGGCTACCCCAACGCCTATTCGCCACCGCCCCGTTTGGGGGGAGGGCCCACGTAGGATTCGACAATGGTCAACAACTCCTTTTCCGCAAAGGGTTTGCTCAAAAATTCGTTCGCTCCGGCCATGCGGGCCTTAATCCGGTCGGTAAAACCATCCTTGCCGGTCAGCATAATCATGGGGGTTTCGCGGAACTGGCTGGATTTGCGCAACATGGCGCACAGCTCATACCCATCCAACTTGGGCATGGCCACATCGCAGAGAATCATGTCGGGGTTGAGAAGAAACACCTGTCCCAGCGCTTTGAGAGGATTGCCGATGGTGGTAACCTGGTAGCCCTCGTTTTGCAGGATGAACTCTACGGTTTTTTGGATGGCCATGGAGTCGTCGATGCAAAGGATGTGGCTGGGCTTATCGCTGGGTTTGAGGGGACGGCTGGGCTTGGGCTCCGCGATCAAGACGGGCTCGGACAGTTGAATGGCCCCTTGGCGGACGTAGGGATAGATGGCCTTGGCCACCGCCAGGGTGTCTCGACCCAGGTAGCGACCCATCTGGCGAATGCTGGTTTTGCCGTCTGACCACTCGCTCAGGGCTTTGAAGACGGGGGCGGGCAGGTTTTGCTGGAGCGGCAGGGGGTTGACGATGGTGGGAGCTTGGTTGGGAGCTTGGATGTAGGGGTGCAGTTTTTTCCACTCCTGCACTTGGGCTACGATCTCGGTGAGCAGGGGGGTGACGGGGAAGGTGGTCAACTGGGGGGCCAGGGGGGATCCGGCCTCAAAAATGAAGGAACCCTGGTGGAGGCTAAGCAGGTCGAAGAGGACTTCCCGCACCATGCCCAGCAGGATTTGCTTGCCTTGGTTGGGGTTGAGCTTGTGGCTTTCCAGCAAAGACCAGAGGCGGTTGTATTCGGGGGCGTTGACCGCGGCTTTGTGGGGAATTTGAATTTCCTCCAGGGCGGCTTCCAGCTTGAAGCGGTGCAGATAGTCTCTGAGGCGGGCAATGTTCCCTTCCGTTTCAGAGGCGTAGATAATCCGCCCATTCAGGAAGAAGACAAACCAGTAGACAGAGGGGCTGGCCTCTACAAAAAGCTCACCGGTGCGCTGGCCCAGCTCGATGAGCTGAAGGATGCTGCGGATATCGATCTCTTGTAGTTTTCCTTGCATGGGATCCCTGCCTGCAGTCCAGCAAGATACGTCTATTATGACGCTAGTCTTTAACTGTTGCTGCCCCGCCGGTAAGGCCATTTTCGGGAAGAGGGTTAAATTAAAGTTTAAAAAAGTTGGGGTTTGACTTGGGCCGAGCGCCTGCATTCCCCGAGGTATCTCTGGACTCCAGCAGACCCTCCCAATTAGAGCAGAATGGAGAGAACTGCCACCAGTAAACCTGTTCTTTGAGTAACCTATGCTGCCAATTCTCACCTCTTGGGTGCTTGGCCCACTGTTGGCGCTCTACACCCTCCTGTTTGTGCTGCGCATCTTTCTGTCGTGGTATCCGCAACTGGATACTTCTCGGTTGCCCTACTCGTTGGTGGTCGGCCTGACGGAGTTTCTGTTGCGCCCGACCCGCCGCCTGATCCCGCCTCTGGGAGGTGTGGACATGGCCCCTGTGGTTTGGGTGGGCCTGGTTACCCTGTTGCGGGAGGTGTTGCTGGGGCAGCAGGGGCTGCTGACAATGGCCCTGCACTGAGAGCGTTTTTGCCAACCATCTCTCATCGACTCTGCAAAATTGGGATCCGCTCGCCGAGGCTCTGGAAAGGCTGGCCCTCGGCGCCTTCTCGGAGCTCCTCCTGTCTCTGTCGCAGTTGCCGGATCAGCTCCGGCACCACCTGGTAGAGATCCCCGACAATGCCGTAGTGGGCAAATTTGAAGATAGGAGCGGCGCTGTCTTTGTTGATGGCAATGATCGTCTGGGATTTGTCCATGCCCACGCGATGTTGAATGGCCCCAGAAATGCCGCAGGCGATGTAGAGCTGGGGGCGGACGGTCTTGCCGGTTTGGCCCACCTGGTGGGCATAGGGGATCCACCCAGAATCCACGGCCTTGCGGGAGGAGCCGACAGCGCTGTTGGGAAAACAAGCGGCCAACTCCCTCAACAGCTCAAATCCCTCTGGGGATCCCAGCCCGTAGCCGCCGGAAACAATTACCTTGGCGCGGGTGAGATCTACCGCCTGGGACAGGTTGCGCACCGTTTCCACAATCTGCAGGCGCAGATCGCCGGGATCCAAGTTGACCGGCACCGGGATCACGTCCCCCTGGCGGGATCCATCCCAGGGCAGAGGCACCATCACCCCTGGGCGCACCGTAGCCATTTGCGGGTTTTTCCAGGGGCCAAGGATGCGAGCCTTGAGAGATTCGCCGAAGCTGGGCCGGATGGCATAAAGGCAGTCGGGGAAGAGGCCGGACTTGCTGGGATCTTTGCTGTTGGTGTACTCGAAGGGGCCAATGTCCAGCTCGGTGCAGTCAGCGGTCAGGCCGGTCTCCAGGTGGGCGGCCAAGCGGGGGGCCAGATCTCGCCCGGTGGTGGTGGATCCCAGCAGGATGGTGTGGGGTGGTTGGGGCCAGCTTTTGATCAAGTCTGTGATCACCCGGCGGTAGGGCAGGGTGCGGTATTCGGCCAACTCGGGGTGATCGGCGATGAAGACTTGATCTGCCCCGTGGCCGATCAGAATTGGGGGCAAGTGGGCAATGTTGTATCCAAGCACAAGAGCACTCAGGGTGGCTCCCAGCTTATCGGCCAGCCGCCGCCCGGCTCCCAACAACTCTAAGCCAATGGGCTGCAATTCCCCATTCACCTGCTCCGCGAAGACCAATATCCGCTTGCGATCCATAGAACCGTGACTCCTAAGTTGAGATCGGGATTGAATCGGGTCGAGGGCAATCTTGGGTGTTGCAATTGCGACGAGGTCAGCAGAGTCTTTCTGAGTTAACTTTTCACTGCCCAAAACCGGGAGCTTTCGCCGGCTAGCCACCCTGGGATCGATAGATGAGACGATGAGGATTGAAAGGTGATGGAGATAAGAATTGGCCAGAGGGATGCAAGGCAGAAGATCTAGGAAGTTGCCGCGTAGCGGAAGAGGTCAACGGCCTGAGTTAGTTGGTTGACCAGTTGGGGTACGGACTGCCCTTGAAAGATCTGACAGTTGCCACCAATTTCCCCCACTTTTTCGGTGGCAGCCACGATGGTTGGGGATCCCTTGAGACCGCAGCGCTCCGGGTCTGCCCCCACATCGTCCAAGTTGAGGATCTGGATCGCCTCGGCCCGTGCCGCCTCATCCCGCATCAGCCGCTGCACCCGCTGCACACCCCGTAGGGTGGGGTAGGCCAAACGCCGAGCGGAATTGGCCACCGTGATCAAAACCGGCAGGGGCACCATCACGATCTGGGATCCCCCTTCAATGGCCCGCCGCGCCACCAGGATCCCATCCCGAATCTCGAAGGCTTCGCAATAGGTGACCTGAGGGATCCCCAACCGCTCCGCCAACTGCGGCCCCACCTGGGCCGTATCGCCGTCGGTGGTCTGGAGCCCGCAGAAGATCACATCGGGCCGGCCAGCATAGCGAACCGTCTGGGCCAGAGTATAGGCAGTGGCTAGGGTATCGGAAGCGGCCAAGCGGCGGTCGGTCATCAAAATACCCCGATCCACCCCGTGGGCAATGGCCTCGTAGAGCACCTCAATGGCCGGGGGTGGCCCCATTGTAATTGCCGTTACTCTCGCCCCGTGTTGCCGTTTGGTTTGCAGAGCTGCTTCCAGTGCATAGCGATCAAAAGGGTTTAACATCCGCTTGGCCTTGGCGCGATCGATCGTGCCGTCACTGTTGATGCCGGCCTTGGCGTTTTGATCGGGAACTTGCTTAATCAGAACAAAAGTTTCCAAGGGCCTAAACTCCCTAGTGATCCCCTCCAGGTTAAAAGGGATCCCTGGGCGCCACACACTTATTCAGCTTTTTTTCGGGATCGGAAAAGCCACCCCGGCATTAAACCCTCATAAGCTGCCTTTCCCAGCACATTGGTTTCCCAAGTTTAAGTAACCTTAAACAAAGTTTGAGATATTTCCTCACTGCTCTGGGTCGCTTGCGGTTCTCCCCTCAAGAGAAATTTGGGCTCCCTCCTGTGAACAGGACAAGCTTTGGGAATATCTCGCTTGGATGACAGAGCCAATCGCGACAGCGGGCCGTAGGCCTTTGAGCTACGTCTCTCACCGGTCATCGAGAAAAGTTGACCAGCTGGCAGGAAGGGCTAGCTGTCTGCAAAAGTCAACAGACAGAGGCCTCAAAGTTGGTACCGGATCATCCAGATCAGCCGATCATCCGCTCGGATTTTGGGGGAAGCAGGCTGTTGTCAAACACTTTCTTCAAAGGGGGCTTGCTAGACAAGCCAAAGCCATCCACCACCTGAGCAATTGAGGTTTCCATACGCGCGGGCACCACATCCCCCAAGCCAATTTCTCGCACCTCATCGGTAACAAACAGGCGCGGCATGGCCAGGGCGAGGCGCAATTTCTCAGTTGCCATATCCAGCACCTGCCCCTCGGCTTTGGCTTTGTCCAGAAGGGCCAACATGTTGCCATCGGTGTCGCGGATGGTGTCTTGCCAACCCTTAACATACGCCCGCAAAAAAGCTTTGAGCTGCTCCGGTTTTTCCTGCAGCAATTGCACACGAGTGATGAGCGCATTGCCGTACAGCTCAAGGCCATAGTCGTTGTAAAGGAAAGCCGTGATGTCCTCCAAGCTGACGCCGCCCCGCACCAGATTGGGCATGGCCGAGGTCATAAAGCCGCTGATGGCATCCACCCGACCTTGGATGAGGAAAGGTTCGCGCAACTGCGGCTCCATAGTTACCCACTCCACCGAGCCCGGATCGATGCCGACTTGCTTGGCAAAGACCGGCCAGAGCCGACGCGGCGCATCCCCTGCCGGTGCTCCTAGCTTCTTGCCCGCCAGTTGGGCCGGCTCCCCAATGCCCTTATCTTTCAAGGTGTAGATGCCAAAGGGAGAGCGATTGAAGTGGACATAAATCGCTACCAAGGGCACGTCCGGATTTTTGGCATTGAACTCGATCATGGAGTAGGGATCCCCTTCCCCCAGGTCGTACTGGCCAGCGGCAATCTTGGTGATGGAATCGGCGGAGCCATAGCCGCGCTCGTAGGTGACCTCCAGCCCCTCTTCGGCGAAGTAGCCCTTCAAGATCGCCGTTACAAGGGGGGTATCCATCGAAGAGGGCAACCAAGAGAGGGTAAACTTCAGGGGCGTCAGTCCCTGGGAAACCAGAAGCGGCCCGCGGCTCTGAGCCCTCGCCTTTAGCCCTCCAACGGCAACCCAAGAGGCAGCCGCAGCAGCAGATTGAAGGAATTGACGACGCGACGATTTCGGGATGGACATACTAGTAAACTCCACAGCAGCTGTCTCAGCAGAAATCCGCAAGCGGGAAGGCGAGCATTACCGCCAAACAACTTAGCAAAGCAGAGTTAAACTTTTGTATTCGGTGATACTTTGTACCCAAAAGCTTGGCCTAAAGCTCTGTCCCGTCAATTTGTCAGAGCCATCTTCGCAAAGCAGGCGAGCAAAAGCAAAGTTTGGCTGGAGGAGCATCTATTCTTTTGTCAGATTTTGTCAGAGCCGGTTGGCTGTCGATATGATGATGCTTTTACTGCCCCAGGCATCCCTGGAACCTCTCTCGACGTCTGCCGACACGAACAGCCATGGCCACTCAACCCGTATCCACCTCGCTGATTCGGTTTCTCACCGCCGCCGTAGCCGAGAGCATTCGACGGGCCTCAGAGGCGGGGCAACTGGGATCCCTGGCTCCCCCACAAGCCGCAGCCATTGCCCCCGTGATCCAGATCCCCAGCGACCCTCGCTACGGCGATTACGCCTGTCCCACCCCCCTGGGCATGGCCAAGCTCTGCCGCCTAGCACCGGCCCAGATCGCCCAAACCCTGCAAAAACACTTGGATCTGCCGGACATCGAAACTCAGGTGGCGGGAGGAGGGTATCTCAACTTCCGGCTGGGGGATCCCTTTTTGGCCAAGCGCTTGCAAGAGCTGCTGCATCTGGGAGAAAACTTCGGCAAAACAGCCATTCCCCATCCTGAGCGCATTCTGCTGGAGTTTGTCTCCGCCAACCCGACGGGGCCTTTGCACGTCGGCCATGGGCGCTGGGCTGCCGTTGGCTCTACGTTGGCCAACTTGCTGCACTGGACGGGCCACCAGGTGGAGCGGGAGTTTTACATCAACGATGCCGGCAACCAGATGCGGCTCTTGGGCCAGTCTCTGGAGGTGCGGGTGCGGCAACTGCAGGGGGAAGACATCGCTTTGCCGGAAGATGCCTATCACGGCACCTACTTGATCGAGATGGCCCAACGTCTCTTGGAGCAGGTGAAAGCCGGGATCCGCCCTCTGCCCACCACCCTAGAGGAGTACACCGATTTTGCCTATGGGGAAATGCTGGCCTGGCAAAAGCAGACCCTGCAACAACTACGCACCGAGTTTGATCACTGGTTTAGCGAGCGCCGCCTGCACACCCCCGATCCCCAGACAGGCCTGAGCGCCATCCAGCAAGCTTTGCAGGAGCTGCAAGAGCGCGGCTTTCTCTACAAAGCCAAAGCGCCGCGGGGTGAGGATCCCAAGCCAGGGGCCGAAGAGGCCGTCTATTTCAAAACCCAAGAATTTGGCGACGACAAGGATCGGGTGGTGCAAAAGGCCGATGGTTCGTTCACTTATCTAGCCGCCGATATTGCCTACCACCGGGATAAAGTGCAGCGGGGATATCACCGGCTGATCAACATTCTTGGCTCGGATCACCATGGCTATATCGGCCGCTTAAAGGCGGCGGTGGGTGCCTTCAGCCCAGATGTCAAGCTGGAAATCTTGATTGGACAATTTGTCAAATTGTTCAAAACCGACCCGCAAACCGGTGAGAAAACCGAAGTGCGCATGTCCAAGCGCACCGGCAACTTTGTCTCACTCAATGACCTGATCGAAGATCCAGAAATTGGCGTGGGGGTCGATGCAGCCCGCTGGTTTTTGCTTAGCAGCAGCATGGACAGCCCCATCAACTTCGATTTGGATTTGGCCGTCAAGCAAACTTTCGATAACCCGGTCGTGTATGTTCACTACAGCCATGCCCGCTGTTGCACTCTGCTGCGGCGGCTACAGGAAGAAGAAAAGGTTGAACTGACCAACAAAGTCCCTTTGACGGAGCAACAAAAACTGCCCTACAAAGAGCCAGAAGAGCGGGCCCTGCTGCTGCGCTTGTTGGCCTTGCCGGATGAGCTGATCGCCGCTGCCGAAGAGCGCGCTCCCCACAAGATCATCCGCTATGCAGAAGCCATCGCCGCCGATTTCAACAAGTTTTACGACAACTGCCGTATTTTGCCGCTCTTGAAAGAGGATCCCCTTTTGGCCCAAGCCCGCATCCAATTGGTGCAGGCCACGCAGCAGGTTTTGTTTAACGTCCTCACCGGCATTCTCGGCCTGAGCGCGCCGGAGTCTATGTGATTTACGAAGGAGTGCCGTAAGGCCCCCAGCTCACGCTCTGGGCGGAAGCCAGCTATAGCGGTCGCGAGTAGGTCAATTGCAATAAACCGTTCCACAACGCATAGTCATTTATCTCACCGTCAAGGTGAAACAAACGACCGGTTGCTTCCTGCTAAGGCCTCTGGCCCGCTAGCGCGATCAGTTGAAATAGATGGTAATAAAAACCACGACTGCTATCAGCCCCTTTGATTCCGGTAACGCCGATCCCCGTCTCGATGAGGGAGAGGAGATAGGGCTCAAGCGCCTAAGTTTCGACTCTGTGGGCGCGCAAGAGCAAGTTGGTTCCCAAGTCCTCTTGGGCTGCCCAAAAGGCGCAAATCCACCACGAAACCTCGTCTTGGCGATAAATGCCACAGGTGAAAGGATAAGGTTGCAAAATATTCGCCATCTGCGCTAAGGCCGGAACTTCCGCCATGTAGTCGGCCCACACTTGGGGATCCAAGGCTTCGTAGGTGAAATCGGAAGGAAAGAATGTGCAACTGGATTCCAGGCTGGGCCGGTTGGTCAGCAACAATTGAGCAGGATCTGAGGATTCACAGCCCAAGCGATCCCCGATCTGAAAGGTCAGTTGAAACAGGCGGTTAATCAGATCAAATTGCTCAGGGCTCATAAGTTCAGAATTCCTAACTTTCAGATTGGGATGGGCGTTAGAGTTGACAGGTGCGACGGCTGCGCTCCAGCTCCGGCTCGATCCAGGAGAGGGCGAAGTGACTCACACAGGGCAACTGCGGGAAGCGGCGGGCCAGCTCTGCTGTTTGGGTTTCCAGGCTGGGGCGTTGCCGCTGGGCTTGTCCCCATAGACCGGCAATGGCCGGGCAGACAAAGGTTTGGGGAGAGGCCACAGCCAGGACCTGCTCCACCTGCTGCGCCACACAGGAGCTATCCTCGCACTTGGCATAGGCCATTGGGTGCCATTCCATACCCGGATCAAAGCGGTCCCAGGGTTGCAGACGAGCGTCAAACCCTTCTCCTACTGCTTGGTTGCCTTCTGGGAAGAAGACAGCCCCCACCGGGATCCCCAGCCTCTGGGCGGGTTGGGCGGCCTGCTGTAGATAATCGAGAACGCCGTAGCGGGCAAACTCGACGCTCAGCTGCCAAAGCTGCTGCTGCCAACGTTCTTGGCGAACGGCGGCGCTGGGGGTGGGGGAAGGGGCAGGAGTTGGTGCTGCTGCCTCAGAACTGGAATCCGCCGGTTTCTCCAGACTCTCTGGTAAATCTTTTGCAGAGGAAAGCTGATCCCCCTGCCAATTCCTGCTGGCCATGTCTTGGGCAGCCCAGTCCAGTAACTCTGGGGAAAGCGCCCATTTCTCGGTCGGGCTGGGCCAGGGATCCCCTGGCTGCCGCCACCTGGGCTCTTCGGCATAGGTGGCATCCAGATGGAGAACATCTGCCACTGCAATGTAGCCCTGGCTCAAATAGCGCTCCAGCAATGCCCGACCCGCCGGGTTTTCTGCCAAATCGAGGTAGGCTTTCCGAGCGGCCTCTCCATGAATCCACAAGTCTCGGACGGTGGCTGCCACGCTGGATCCCCCTGAGCCACGCGGATAGCGAATGTAGTCGAAAAGGATCCCATCTGGCTGTCGCTGTAGAATGCGGCGGACCAACTCGGCAAAATCCCGCCGTGCCAGGGGATGAAAGGGATCCACAAATACCTCGCCAGGACTGCCCAGGTCTTCCGAAAGGGCTGTAGCGGGATCCAAGACGGTGGTGATGCCGCGACCGTTGCGGGCCAGGGCCACCTGTCGATCGGGCCGTTGTCCGTAGCTGTAACCGAAATTGAGGGAAAACACCCAAGCATAAGCAGACAAACCGCGGCGTCGCGCCGCCTTCAGAGCCAGATCCAACAAGTCGGCGTTGGGCTGTAAGCTGGGCCAGATCCCCCCTGCGCCATCCGGCAAAATAGAGCGGCCATCGTAAAAGGTCTCGATAAAGACGCGGTTGTAGCCCAGGTTTACCACTTGGTCGAACACCTGATCCAACACGCCCGGATTGGCATCACAGGGATGCAGACGTACCCAGATGGCCTGGATCTGGGGCCAGCGTTGGCTGCGGCAGGCAATCAAGGCGGCACGATGCTCGTCCAAAATCTGCGCGTATTCGGCCCAGGCGACATCTGACCGGTTGGCCTGTTGGCGCAGTTGAGACTTGCGGGCCACTTCCGCAGGCGGTTGCTGACAGAAGGCATTGAGCAGGGATCCCGCCGGTTCCTGGCTGCCCTGAAGCCGAGAACCAGAGCCCGGGAAAAGAAAACGGCCCGGCCCCAGAAATTGGGCATGGGCTGCGATCCCCCATCCCAGCAATATCAGTGCGCCCAGCACACCCGCAAGCCAGCGGATCCCTTGGTTTTTCGGCAGTCTCAGCACCCTCAACCTCCACCGAGAATGGCCCCGATCGTACTCTTCTCCTGCCCAGAGAGCGGCTATTGGAAAAAAACAGCCGCCTGTGCCCAGACCGGCGCAATCCCTTGGCCAATCCCTATAGTTATTTCAATCTAGATTGAGACACCTTCTCAGCGCTCTGCGCCGCTTCTACAGCCACCTCTAATCCCTCTCCATCGGGGAGAGGGGAGTTGGGGAGTAGTGCAACAGAAATGTTTCATTCCTGTTTAGAATGACTAGACCTCCGATCCCAGTGGCAGGGGTTTGCTCTTCGGTTTTGCCCCTTTCGCCACTGTGACCGTTAGCCAGGTTCTCCTAGGGATCTCGCCAAAAGGCATAGATTAGCGCTTATGATTTAGTAGTAAACCTTTAGCTTTTCTTGATTGTCCATGAAGGCCATTACCCTGCATCAACTGCAAATCTTCGAGGTTGCCGCCCGCCACCTGAGCTTTACCCGCGCTGCCGAAGAGCTCTACCTGACCCAACCCACGATTTCCATGCAGATCAAGCAATTGAGCAAAGCTGTAGGGTTGCCGCTGTTTGAACAGGTGGGCAAGCGGCTGTATCTCACCGAAGCGGGGCGAGCTTTACACCAAACCTGCGAGAAGATTTTTGAACAATTGAATCAATTCGAGATGACCCTTGCCGACCTGAAGGGGTTAAAGCAGGGACGGCTGAGCATTGGAGTGGTCACCACTGCCAAATACTTTATTCCCCGTCTTCTGGGGCCATTTTGTCAGCAGTATCCCGGCATCGACGTAGCTCTCAAGGTGATCAACCGCCAGCAGGTTTTGGAGCGGATGAGCAACAACATGGACGATCTCTACGTGATGGGGATGCCGCCAGAAGATCTGGACGTGGTGGCGCAACCTTTTCTGGAAAATCCCTTGGTGGTGATGGCCCCCATTCATCATCCGCTGGTGGGCCAAAAGGGGATCCCTCTGGCGCGGATTGCCCAAGAACCTTTTTTAGCCCGTGAACCCGGCTCCGGCACCCGCATGGCTGTAGAGCGGCTTTTTGAGAAGCATAACCTAAAGCTCAACATTCGCATGGAGATAGGCAGCAGCGAAGCTATCCGCCAAGGCATTGTGGGTGGATTGGGCATTTCGGTTTTGTCTCAGCATGTGTTGGCCTTGGGGGGGTGGCAGCATCATCTGGCTATTTTGGATGTGGAAGAGTTTCCCATTCGGGGGTTCTGGCATTTGGTCTATTTGCGCTCTAAACGTCTTTCGGTGGTGGCCAAAGCTTTTGCCGACTTTCTTCTTTCCCAGGTTTCTCAAATGGAGCTGGACTTTGTGGCTAAAGAGCAGCACAAATCCAATTCAAATCCCAATCCTGAACTGTTTTCTGGCAAAGAGGCTGAAGCACAGCCGAGAGCTCTTGTCGCAACCCCCGGATCCCCTCAAAGTCGTGAGTGAACAATACTCGCAAAAACCCCAGGTAAGCCCGCGCCCACTCGTCTTCCGGATCCAGCTCGACGATCTGTTGAAAATGCAACTGAGCTGCTTCTGGTTGTAACAGCGCCGCCAACATCAAGCCCAGTTGGTAGTGGCTTTGGATTTGCTGGCTCGGTTGGCCTTGGGCAGCAGCCTGTTGCCATTCCCTCTCCAGCAATTGCCGAGCCAAGACGCGATCTGGATCTGTTAAAAAAGTCGGGTATTGCAGGGTTGTCCAGGCATTGAGATAAAGGGAGAGGGCCTGCAGATCCCCAGCGGCAGCAGCTCTGGCCGCCTCGCGGAGAGGAAATAAGGGATCCGTTACAAGGGGGGATCCCTCCTTCGGGAAGCTCGACAGGGATCCTCTCCAGGATTGGTGTAGGGAATGGCGGATCCCTTTGGGCGACTGCCATTCCAGGTGGAGAAGGCCACCTCTTGGGAAGTCGGTTGTGGGCAGCGTCAAGATCTCTTCCACCAGCCAGCCGCCTGTTGAGTTGAGCTGCAGGCGATTCTGCCCCAGCACCCAGGCCCGCTTCTCCAAAACCCGTCCTTGCCCATCTTCCAGCCGCGCCCAAACCAGCGTCTGGGCCAAGTTCTGAGCTGGGCCTTGCCAGCGCAACTTCCAGGCCGGGATCCCCAGCTCCAACAGCGTCTCAACCTCCACCAGCTCCACCTCCCCAGCTTCCAGAGGCCACTTCTGCACCGTCACTCTTGGCATGCGAGGGAAGTAGGTGTGCAGCCGACCCACCGTAGGCAACTCCACCGCCGGATCTTGTCGCCAGTCTGGGCTGCTGCGCAGGTGCTGCCGGATCTGCTCCTTAGTCGGGCCATAAGGGCCAATAATTCCCTGTTCCCCTTCGGCATCCACAAACCCATCCAGCAAGGATAGCTCCAGCTCCGGCCAGGGGGTTTGCCCAGCAGCGCGGAATGTAACCGGCCAGCGCTGAAGAGCCGCCAAGTAGGTGAGGGTTTCGGAAGAGATCAGCTCTGTGTTGGGGAGAACCCCCAGCGTGGTGGTCAAACCTGGCTGGATCAAGGATTGGATCCACTGGGTCAGCTCCTGCGTGGGGTGCTTCCCCTGCCAGCGCATCTGGATCCC
Source organism: Thermostichus sp. MS-CIW-30 (assembly GCF_054058015.1). Classification (NCBI taxonomy): domain Bacteria; kingdom Bacillati; phylum Cyanobacteriota; class Cyanophyceae; order Thermostichales; family Thermostichaceae; genus Thermostichus; species Thermostichus sp. MS-CIW-30. Next base: position 5,795 of record NZ_JBSRZW010000016.1, on the reverse strand, counting down.
CGTCCACAGAGGGGCCACCCCTGGGGTGAGGGGCCGACCCAAATTGGCCAAGGCCAAGCAGCCCAGAACTAGCCCTGCACAGACTCCCCTTTGCAAAGCCCACGCACCCCAGCGTTCCTCCAACCACCGGCAAGCCTTTTGGATCCCGCCTGCTGATAACACGGCCAAGAGGGGCAGCAAAGGTAGGGTGAAGCGCACATCTTTGATGTCCACCAGGGTGTAGAGAAGGTAGCCCGAACCGTAGGTGGCCCACAAGACTGCCTCTCGCCTGTCCAGGGATCCCCACAACGTCAGCAGCGGCAACCCACACAAAAAAGGGCTCATCTGCAGGGGCAAAAGGCGCAAGTAGGCAGTCCACCAGCACAGGGATCCCGCTGGGCAAGTGATGTAGTAGTGGGCAGTCTCGGCGTAAGCCCAGCCATTGCTGAGCACAAACAGCCAATTGGCCCCATACCAGGGCCAGCACAAAAGCAGCATCACACCCATCCCCAAGGCCAAGTGGGCCAGCCGCGCCGGCCAAGGGATCCCTTTCCACCACCCCACCGCTTTCCCAGAGCGCCAGAGGGCCTGACCTGCAACTCCCACCAAAGGCAGCAGCAAAAACAGCACCCCTGTCCACTTGGTGAGCAGCACCGCCGCCACCCCCGCCCCCACCCCCACCGCCCCCCACCAGGAAGGCTTCTCCCCATAGGCCCACAGCGCCCAAAACGCCAGCGTCACCGCCACCACCAGCGGCAACTCCAACATGTACACGTGGGCCAAAGCCGTGATCCCCGGATAGAGGAGCACCAACGCCGCCGCCAGCCAGCCCACTTCCCAGGAGCGATAGACCCGCTGTCCCAGCCGCTGCGTTGCCAGAACCAGCACCCCCAGCAACCCCAAGTTGAGCAACTGCCCGTCCGCCCGGCTGAACGGATGTAGAACTGCCAAGGGGATCCCCAGCCAATAGGCCAAAGGGGGGTAGCGCTGGTTCAAATGCAAAAACTGCTGCCCCCACAGCCCATCCCAGCGAAACCGCTGCAGGTGAAGCCCAAACGCCTGCGCCTGCAACAAATGCTGCGCCTCATCCCAGGCTGGCGGCAAGGGATCCGTCCAATTCCAGATCACCAGCAGCAGCAGGGCCACCATCCCCAGCCCGGCCCACCACCGCAGGCAAGGGATCCCTGTCTGCCGCATCATCCTCTCTCCTCAGCTGTCCCGCCGAGATTCAGCAAACATTTGGGTGCCACCTGGCCTTGCCCCCCAGAGCTAAACTCAACCTGTGTCATTCTCAGCGCTCCTCCCATAGACCGAGAGCTTCAGCATCCCATGATCGCTCCATCTGCCGGCCCAGAAGGGGTTTGGATCCTTGCGGATCAACTCCACCCACAGCAATCCGCCCTCGCTTCCCTCTCGACCCTATCCCCAGACCGAGTTCCCGTCATTCTCATCGAATCTCACCGGTGGGCCAGCTCCCGCAACCACCATCAGCAGAAATTGGTGCTGGTCTGGTCGGCCATGCGTCACTTTGCCCAAGAACTGCAACAGCGGGGCTACCCGGTCACCTACGTGGAAGCCGACAGCTATGCCGAGCCCCTGCAAACCTGGGCCAAGCAACATCAACTGCAGCAGATCCGCCTCATGCAGCCAGCTGATATTCCCATCCGGGAGGAGGTGGAAAATCTGAGATCCACCCTCCCCTGCCCCCTCTTGGTTGTGGAAAACAACCACTTCCTCTGGAGTACTCGTCAATTTATCGACTGGGCCTCAGGTCGCAAGCGCCTGCTCCTGGAAGACTTTTACCGCGAAGGGCGCAAACGCTTTCGCATTCTCATGGACGGCCCCAAGCCCCTGGGGGGGCGCTGGAACTACGACCGGGAGAACCGCCATCCTCCCAAACCGGGAATGCGCTATCCTCGGCCCCTCACCTTTTCCCCCGATGCCATTACCCAGGCTGTCATCGCAAAAGTTAGGCAACACTACGGCCATCACTTCGGATCCTTAGAAGGATTTGGCTGGGCCGTCACCCGCGCCCAAGCCCTGCAAGTGCTTGATCATTTCATTCACGAGCGCCTGCCCCACTTCGGCCCCTGGCAAGACGCCATGCAAGCCGGGGAAGACTTCCTTTTCCACTCGCTGCTTTCTCCCTACCTCAACTTGGGCCTGCTCACCCCCCACGAAGTCATCGCTGCCGTCGAACAAGCCTACCATCGCGGCGGGATCCCCCTGTCCTCCGCCGAAGGCTTCATCCGACAAATCCTGGGCTGGCGAGAGTACATGCGCGGCTTCTACGAATACCAAATGCCCAACGGCTATGCCCAGAAGAACTTTTTTGACCACCGCCGACCCCTGCCCCACTTCTTCTGGACCGGCGACACCGACATGGCCTGTCTGCAGCACACCCTGGATCAGATTCGCCGTCATGGTTATGCCCACCACATCCAGCGGCTAATGGTGCTCAGCAATTTCGCCCTCATCAGTGGCATTCAGCCCCAGGCAGTAGAAGCGTGGTTTCAGGATGTGTTTATCGACAGCTACGACTGGGTGATGCAGCCCAACGTCATCGGCATGGGCCTTTTTGCCGATGGGGGCATGCTCTCCACCAAACCCTATGCCGCCTCCGCTCAGTACATCCGCAAAATGAGTGACTACTGCCGCCATTGCCGCTACAATCCCAGCGAAAAGGTTGGCAAACAAGCCTGCCCCATCAATACGTTGTATTGGGACTTCCTGTTGCGTCAGCGATCCCTCTTAGCCCCCTTGGGCAGAATGAAATGGGTATTGATCCATTTGGATCGCATGGAACCGGAGCTGAAGGCCCAGATCCAGGCGCAAGCCGCTGCTTGGTGGGATCCCTTGCAATCTGCACTCGACGAACAGAGTCCATCTCATTTGCAATCTGTCTAAGCACCAGAAGATTAAGCATCCGGTAAAATTGAGGCACCCTCCTACCCACCTGTCGCTTTGTAAGGACTGCAAGCCATGAAATGTCCCCGCTGCAGCAAACAAGAAATCCGAGTTTTGGAATCTCGTTCGGCAGAAGGTGGCCAGAGTGTGCGGCGGCGGCGAGAATGCATGTCCTGTGGCTACCGCTTCACCACCTATGAGCGCATCGAGTTCATGCCCATCATGGTCATTAAACGGGATGGATCCCGCGAAAGTTTCAACCGCAACAAGATCCTGCAAGGGGTGATGCGTGCCTGCCAAAAAACCCCCGTCACCGTCAGACAGATGGAAGAGCTGGTCAATGAGATCGAAGAAAAACTGCAATTGGAAGATGCCCAAGAGGTAACCAGCCTGCGCATCGGCGAGATGGTGCTGGAGCGCCTGCAACACCTAAGTGAGGTGGCCTACGTGCGCTTTGCCTCCGTTTATCGCCAGTTTCAGGGTATAAAAGACTTTGTCAATGAGCTGGAACAGTTGGAACCACCTCTGCGACGGGATCTGGAGCGGCTGCTGCGGGACTCCTCTGCCTCAGATTCCGAATCTTCAGGCTCCCCGGACTTGGTGGGGGAGTATTCGTGACGTGGGAACGACAGCGCAAGCCGGCCCTCCCTGGAAGCAGCGGGGAAATGACGCTTGTGGGCGGGAAAAATTGCTGTGAAGAGATCGCCCATTCCAAAGGCTTAGCGGTATGCTTGGGGTAGCAATCGCGGCTTACACTAAAGCTAGAGCTGCACGCCTTTAGATTGCCGGTGTTCAGCACTATCCTTGGAGATCCCTGATATCTTGGATCCCTCTGTGTCAAGCTGTTCCAGCCCCCCGTCCTTCCGAGTCGATCCCAATTTATGCAATACGATTTTCGGGGTTCTAACCCCTCTGGCGCTCGCAACAGCAACGGTAACCCCGGTGGTTTGCCCCGCAGTGGCTTTCGCTCCCCTGCCGCAATGGAGACCGGGCCAGGGGTGGTGCCAATTCAGGTGTATCAACAAGTGGCCGAAGAGTTGGAGTCTGCCCGTCAGCAGGTAAGCCTGCTCTCCTCCGAAAACCAGCGCCTGCGTGCTCTGCATCAGCAGTTGTCCGGAGAGATCGCTGCCATCACCCAAGAGTTCCAGGGGCAATTGGGCCACACCCTGAAGCGCCTGCAGCAAATCAGCCTACGGCTTGCTGACGCAAATGGCCAGGCTGCCCAAGTTGCTGCAGCTTCTGAAGCCTCTTTCCAACAGAACAGCCCGACTGCCAATCCCGGCCAACCGGAAGCCCCTCCCAGCTACGATTTTTTGAATCGCCTCAAGCGCCGACAGGCCCGCAACGAGACCCCCTCCTTCTCATCCAACGGCTTTGTCCCGTCCTCCTTTGATTCCCTTCGCCACCCTTCCACCCACACCTCTGCCGAGCCCTACCCCCGCACTGGCTACCAGGTTCCTTCCCTGGACGAGTTGATGCAGGATATGAGCGGCCCGGATCCCTATCTCGGTGAAGCAGACTCCTCGGCCTATTCCGCCGGCATTTATCAGCGGGTACGGGAGCAACATCACGGATCCCAGGGCTCTGCCGTACTTTGGATGGCCGCTGCAGTCGTCTTAGTCATTGGATCGTTTGGGTTGGGATTTGTAGCCGTACAGCCGTTTTTGCGCAACAACCCACCGCCCGTGCAAGCACCCTGAGAGCTATTCACAGGATGCTCCAAAAGCCCGCTGGCGGGGTTAGGATGCCCCCAATGCGCTCCGCACCACTGACGAATGACCAGGGGTTATATCTGTGATCCAGGCTGTCGCTGCTCCTCTGACGCCTAACACATTCTTCGAGCATATGCCCGGACGAGGGCCGCTTTGAGCTGTGCAATAGAGTCACGGTCAAAATGCAGCCCACAGGTTCTCACAAGCAGGTGGCGAGCTTTTTGGCATAGCGGTTAGCGGTGCCCACGCGCAAATCCAGCAAGATCAAATCCGCTTTTTTGCCCACCTCCAAGCTGCCGATTTCCCCTTCCAGACCCAGACAGGCGGCACTGCCTTGTGTAGCCATCCACAAAGCCTGTTGCGCCGGCAGAGCAGCTCCATCCCCCGATCCCAACCGCTGCAGAAACACCGCCAACCGCATCTCCTCGATTCGATTTCTTCAGCCCCCACATGCACACAGTGGGCGGCCAAGGTCTGAGCACTCAGGGATCCCCAGCGTTTCAAACACTGCACCGGGGTCAATCCATAGCGAGCCTGTAGAGTTTCCACTCCCCGGCGAGTTTCCGCCAAGTGGGTGTGCAGCCCCACTCCATACCTTTGGGCTAGAGCGGATCCCTGGACAAAACTCTCAGGATGGCCAGAATAAGGAGCATGGAACCTGACCCAGATGTAAATTTGCCCCTCCCCGCGTCCATGCCAAACCTGGATCAAAGCCTCCGTGTCCGCCAGGGATCCTCCCACTCCCCTCGGTTCGTCGATCACCTGTGGGCTGAGGATCCCTCGTAACCCCGACTGCAAGCTCACTGCTGCTGCTAGATGTCGATAGATGCCAAGAGTAACTACGGATAGGGATCGTGAAGTTGGATTACATCCCCCCCTCTCCCATGCCGTACACGAAGACCGCTCTGGCAGAACGAGCCAACTGGTGTAGAGCAGGTAACATGGCAAGCTAATGGTCGACAAAACTGTTACCTCACTAGCTTGCCTTCACCCAATGGTGTCAGCTTTCAGGTAGAGAGGCTTGACGGAAGCCAACCCCCCTATTGATTGGGTTCCTCTTGATTGGGTTAGGGTGGTGGGCCTGGCACCGAGCTAGGTTGCCAGCAGGTCGCCCTGCCAGTAGGTTCGCCGCTGATGCGTTTCACGTCCGAGTTCGGGATGGGTCGGCGTGGTTCCACATCGCCATAGGCACCAGGA
>NZ_JBSRZW010000015.1:0-74789 GCF_054058015.1 Thermostichus sp. MS-CIW-30 | reverse complement strand
CCTACGCAATCCTATCGCAGTGGGAAGCAGTTCAAGTGTGGGCACTGTGGATGGGAAGGGGATGCGGACTGGAATGGGGCCAACATGATTGCCAAACTTGGGGCTGCCGTAAACCAGCCTAGAGGCCCGTGGTTGGCTTGCCAACTGCAGGGCTACCGAAACCCGCCCTGTACTGCGAAGCAGTCAGGGCCGGGTAGTTTACTTTGGGGTAGCGAGCGCAGCAGAACTCGGATCCGCACTGGTGGCGGTACTGGCTGAAGCGGAACTCACAAAGGGCTTCCTTGAGTCCAGATTGAGAGTCCCCTTGGGTCCAGAGTCAACATAAAAGGCAGGTTAGTGGCAGCGGCCATCTGCAAATGAACCTGTGGCGGCATCTGGCCCAGACTTTATCGCTGCACACTTCCCCAACGGGCAAACCCAGACAGACATAGTATCAACAGAAATAGGCAGGGATCGCCGGGATCTCTGCCCATCTCAACCCCGAAATTGGATCTCTTCTCGGCTTTCCTCAAGCCTCTTCAAGACTCCTGCGCCAGGCGAGCGTAAAACAAGCCTTGAACGCGAACAGTGTGGGGTTCCATCGCCCCTTGCTCGGTGCTGGAAGGCTGAATGCTAACAAAGGATCCCGCCATTTCGCCAGTGCTGGCATCCACGCGAGCGATCCGCAGCGACATTTTCCCCTGGGAAACCTCGTCCACCTTGCGGTTGGTGGCAAAATCATCTTTGGCAGCCTGTAGACCTACCGCAGTGTCGTAGCCGGTGTTGGATCCCCGCCCGCGCGGGTCGAGGAAGGTGCTGCTGTGATAGCCGGGCACCAAGAACTCCCCTTCAAAATCGGTCGAAGGGTCAATGGCCGAGCCCTGGGCAGTGGCGACCAAGTCTTTCACGCTAAACAGAAACGGCACCAGCTCGCGGCGGGGCATTTGGCCGGTGGTCGGCTGAGAGGTGATCCCATCCACCACTTTGAGCTCCAGCGCACCGTCTTTGGGAGTCACCTCAGCTTTAATCGGCCCCAGAGTGGCCGCTGAGATCATGATGTTTTTGGCCTTGATGAACTCTTTCTCGCCGTTCCGCTTTTCTTCTTCCACCTCAATTTGCACCGGCTGGAAGCAGACATCCGTCAGCTTCAGGGATCCCCCCCTAGGCACTTCGATACGGCCCCGGGCGTTGTCCGAGACCGAAGGGCAAATGGCGGCCTTGCCGGTGTTGCGGATCTGGTCATAGGTCAGCGGCGCCTTGGCAGCCTTAGCCGGAACAGCAAAGACGCTCAAACAAAGCGCCAACAGGATGGCGAGCAGTGGACGGTACCGCATAATCAACCTCGAAAAACCTTTTTTGAATCTGAACGCTGCTGGGGGAAATAAGCCCGAATGCCCCCATTGTACGCAATCGTGATCCCCCTCAGAGGAAGTGCCTCAAAATTAGCCACCCACCAACAGGGATCCCAGCCAGCGTTCCCGAATCTGGGTGATCAACTCGCGGATAGGCTGTTGGTTGACACGGTAGCTGATGGGATGGGCAATCAGGCGAGCTGTACTCTCGAATAGGCAGTCTCGCTCAATCAGGCCGTTTTCCCTCAGGGTGCGCCCTGTGGCTACCAAGTCGACGATGGCATCGGCCATGCCGGTGAGGGGGGCCAACTCCACCGAACCATAGAGAGAGATAAGCTCCACCGGCAAATCCAGGCGGTCAAAATACTCCCGGGCGCAGCCGACAAACTTAGAAGCCACGCGGGCATGAGCAGGCAACTGAGCTGCCGAGTGGTAGGGGCTATCTTGGGGAAGGGCCACCGACATGCGACAGTGGCCAAATTGGAGATCCAACAGGTGGGCCACCCGCGCTGCGGTGCCGGCATAGCGCTCCCGCAAGACGTCGTAGCCGACAATGCCCAACTGCGCCTGCCCGTACTCCACGTACACCGGCACATCGTGAGTGCGCACCAGCAGCGCTTCGTAGCGTTGTCCGTTCAGCCGGGTGGGGGATTCAATCCGCAGCAGGCGATTGCCGGGATCCAAAAAACGGCTGAAATCGATCCCCACCTGCTGCAGGCATTGAATGGCCTCAGGCAGCAAGGCCCCCTTGGCCAGGGCAATCGTGATGGGTGGGCTGTCGGGACGGCCATCCAGCATCTTTTTCAGGATCTACTACATTTGTCTGATACATCCGTCTGAATCTTGGGCCAGGAGCAATCAATGTAAGAATGCTGGGATCCCCGTCTGCCGGGTGGAACTCTCAGGAGAGACGGGGCAAAACGAGGGGCTCAGGGGAAACCCTTGGCGAAATGCCCAGAGGCGGGCGGGTTCTCCCAGAAGAGCAGACCCCCTCGATTGTAGGGGATCGGAATCCCAGCAGCGATTCCCCAGCCTCTTGAAAGCCCCGCCGGTTCTCTGGAATGCCGATCCTGGGATGATAAAGTCAGAGCACGGTTAGCCCGGAGGAGTGACGACGGCATGAAAGCCATGATCCTGGCAGCAGGCAAAGGCACGCGGGTACGGCCCATCACCTACATGATGCCGAAGCCGATGATCCCCATTTTGCACAAGCCTGTCATGGAATTTTTGGTGGAGCTGCTGCGGGAACACGGCTTCGACCAGATCATGGTCAACACCAGCCACTTGGCCCACCAAATCGAAGACTACTTTCGAGATGGGCAGCAATGGGGGGTTCACATCGGCTTTTCCTTCGAAGGCCATTTTGAGAACGGCCAGCCGGTGGCCGAACCTCTGGGCTCCGCTGGCGGTATGCGCAAGATCCAGGATTTCTCCGGATTTTTCGACAGTACCTTTGTGGTGCTCTGTGGGGATGCCCTGATCGACCTGAACCTCACGCAGATCGTCAACTTCCACAAAGCCAAGGGGGCGCTGGCCACCGTGGTGTTGCGGGAGGTGGATCCCAGCCAGGTCTCCAGCTACGGAGTGGTGGTAACCGATGAGACGGGTCGCATCACTGCCTTCCAAGAAAAGCCCAGGCGGGAAGAGGCCCTCGGCCACACCATCAACACCGGCATCTACGTTTTCGAGCCGGAAGTGTTCGACTACATTCCCCCTGGCTGCCCCTACGACATCGGCAGCGATCTCTTCCCGGCCTTGGTGAAAGCGGGTGCCCCCTTTTATGGGATCACGGCTGACTTTCAGTGGGTGGACATTGGCCGCACCCACGACTACTGGCTGGCGGTGCAAAAAGTGCTGCGCGGCGAGATCAAGGGAGTCAAGGTGCCTGGGATCCAGATTCAACCCGGCGTATGGACGGGGATCAACATCCGCGCCAACTGGGATCGCATCCACATCGAGCCACCGGTCTACATCGGGGCCAGCAGCTATTTGGCGGACGGGGTCAAACTCATCGGCCCCACGGCAATTGGCTACGGATGTGTGTTGAATGAAGGGTGTACGCTGGATGGCAGCTTGATTTTTAACTACACCCAGATTGCGGCAGGCGTGACCCTACGCCACCAGATGGTGATGGGTCGCTACTGCATTTCCTCGGATGGCAATGCCATCGACACCGAAGAGTCCAACCTCACGTGGCTGATCGGAGATGCCCGCAGCAATGCCAACGGCAAATCCCCATAGCGCCCTCTACCTCTACGGGATCGTCGCTGCCCCTGGCCCGCGTCATCTGAGTGTGGTGGGGCTGGACAAGCAGCCGGTGCAGGTTCATGGGCTGGGATCCCTGGCCTTCTTGTACTCCCAGGCTCGACAGGAGCGCTACCTGGCCAGCCGGGCCAACTTGCTCGCCCATGAGGCCGTGCTGGAAAAAGTGATGAACGAGGGACACCGGGCTCTGCTGCCTCTGCAATTTGGCCTGGTGGTGAGCGGCTGGGAGCAGGTGGAACGGGACTTGGTGCAGCCCCGCTTGGCGGATCTGCTGGCTCTGCTGGAGCGCCTGGAGGGCAAGCGGGAGGTGGGAGTCAAAGTCTTCTGGGATCCCGAGCAGGAGCTCAAGCTGGGGCTAGAGGAAAACCCTGCCCTCAAAGCTCGGCGGGACGAAATGGCCGGCGCTCCTTTGGGATTGGACGCGGTAGTTGAGATCGGACGGGCTCTAGAGCAACTCTTGGAGCAGCGGCGTCAGCGCATTGCCCAGACCTTTACAGCAGCCCTCAGCCCCTTGGCCAGCGACCGCGTAGAAGGAGATCTGCTCACCGAAAACATGGCCTACAACGGCTCGTTTTTGATCAATTGGGAAGATGAGCCGGTTTTTGCCCAAAAAGTAGAGGAGCTAGACCAGACCTTCCAGGGGCGGCTGCGCATTCGCTACAACAACTTCACCGCTCCCTACAATTTCGTCAAACTTTGACACACTCAGCTGTATTGGGTCACTTCTCTACAAAAGACAAGAGGAGACCGCTCGGCTGAATGGTCGAAGGCAGGGATCCTTTTGGAAATCTGCTCAGGTATTGTGGGGATAGGCACTGCAGTCTGTAAGCCGAGGGAGACGGTATGGGGTTGCTTATTTTTATCTTGTTTTTAGCTCTGGCTGCCGGGATCTTGGCTCTAGCCCTTTACCACGAAAAGAAACGTCGAGAAGCTCTGGAGCGGGTAGCTGCACAGCTAGGAATGCGCTTTTCTGCCCAATTGCCGGAAGAGATCCGATCCCGCCTGGTTCAAGCCGGCTTTGGGCTGTTTGAGCAAGGCCATGGGCGACGTTTCTATAATTCGATGTCCAAGCGGCTGATCGATGGCACTGAGATTACCGTTTTTGATTACCAATACACCCGCGGCAGGGGCAAGAGTTCCAGCACTTATCGCCAGTCCGTCTTCTACGCCTATCACGAGGATCTTCATCTGCCCCGTTTTCGGCTGCACCCCGAAAATGCCTTTTTCCATGGCATCGCCAAAGCTTTTGGCATGCAAGATATCAACTTCGAGAGCCACCCTAAGTTTTCTCGGAGCTATCTCTTGCGAGGACAGGATGAAGCTCAAGTTCGGCTACGTTTTCATCCCGGCGTCCTCAGTTTTTTGGAGCAATATCCCAACTATTGTGCCGAAGGGGCCGGCGCCCACCTCATTCTCTGGCAGAATGACCGACAGGTGAGTCCCGAAGAGATAGCAAAATGGATGCGCTTGGGGGAAGAGTTGACTCAACGGCTGCGGCGTAGGTAGCAGCAGAGCCTACGGCCCGCTGCCGCAAGCAGCTAACCTCAGCCTAAACCTCACCCCAAGAGGGTGCGCTGCAATCTCAAGAACCTGATACATTCACGCTGAACTCTCCTGAACATGGTTCAGGAAAGAAGCGATCGCATCCTGCCTATCTCTGAGCAGGAAGGCGGTATCCCGCAAAGCCCTGAGGAATACCCCCCGAGCGCTTTCCCCCTTCACTTCCCGGCAACCGTTGCGGTGGACTCAAGGATCAGGGGGAAACTTGGTTTACTATATCCCTCTCAATGACTTTTGCCAAACCGCCTAAAGCTCAGTAAATTCAGCAAAGTTCAGGGTTTTGGGGGTTAGAGGCATGCTCTCTACTGAGCGCCGAGGGCCGCCAACAAATCATCTGCCAACAACACCGCCGTATAGACCAAAGCCTGTCGTTGCTCAGGAGACAAATCGCCGACGGGAGTCTGGGGATTGCTCACGATACCCTGCAGTACTCTGCTGGCTATGTATTCCCGCTTGGAAACCCCTGGGCTGGAGATGGTGGGGTTATCCAGAGAGAACTTCTGATGGTGCTCGAAGGGGAAGGCGTATTCGGGGGCAACCGGCATCGCTCGACTCCAGATGGATCTCTACACTCTGCTTTGCCTATTTTCCCATCCTCTCTCGCTGGGGATTTTAAAAAAGCGGTGCCTCAAAAAAGACATAACGGGTTATCGTAATCAGAGAGATCCCTATGTGGGGGAAGGATCTGGGCTGCTCTCCCTTGGGAACAGTGGACATGCATTTGAGGGATTCTTTTCGACGCACCAAAATTGTTGCCACCATCGGCCCTGCCAGCTCAAATCCAGCCATTCTCAGGGAGATGATCCTGCAAGGGGCAACCACCCTTCGCCTGAACTTTTCCCATGGGGATCACGAGCTACACCGCCGCAGCATTCGCCTGATCCGCCAAACTTCGATGGATCTGGGCATCCAGGTCGCCATTTTGCAAGACCTGCAGGGGCCCAAAATCCGCCTGGGCAAGTTCGCCGAAGGCTCGATCACCCTCAAGGCAGGGGATCCCTTTGTGTTGACCAGCAAACCTGTCTTGGGATCCCAAGAGCGCAGCTGGGTCACCTACGACAAGCTGGCCCAAGAAGTGCCCGAAGGAGCGACGATCCTCATCGACGACGGTCGAGTGGAGATGCGGGTGGAAGCCGTGGATCCGGAAGCGGGCGAACTCTTCTGCCGCACCATTGTCGGGGGTACCCTCTCCAACAACAAAGGGGTCAATTTCCCCGGTGTGCGCCTGAGCATCCGCGCCGTGACTCCAAAAGACAAAGAAGATCTCTACTTCGGCCTCAACCAAGGGGTGGATTGGGTGGCCCTCAGCTTTGTGCGGGATCCCTCTGATGTGCTGGAGCTGCGGGAGCTCATTGCCTCAGCCAAACGGCCTTCTTCCGGCTCAGCCGACAAGCGGGTACCCATCATCGTCAAGATCGAGAAACACGAGGCCATTGAACAGCTGCCCCAGATTTTGGCCCTCAGCGACGGTGTGATGGTGGCGCGGGGAGATCTGGGGGTAGAGCTGCCTGCGGAAGAGGTGCCGATCCTGCAGAAGCGGGTGATCGCCCTGGCCAACTCCCTGGGGATCCCGGTGATTACGGCCACCCAAATGCTGGACAGCATGGTGCACAGCCCCCGACCCACCCGTGCCGAGATCTCCGATGTGGCCAACGCCATTTTGGATGGCACCGATGCCGTTATGCTCTCCAACGAGACGGCTGTGGGCAAATACCCTGTCGAGGCCGTTGCCACCATGGCCCGCATTGCCGTGCGCACCGAGCGCGATTACTTTGACCTGACCTCCGCCGACCGACGACAACGCCTTCGCACCCTTGCCATGCAGGAGCTGAGCCAAAACAACGGCAACAGTCCTGCCGGGATGCGGCCCAAAACCCTGATCACCGACTCGATTAGCCGCGCCGTGGGGGAGATCGCCCAGGAGTTGGATGCCGTAGCCGTGATGACCCTGACCAAAACGGGGGCTACCGCTCGCAATGTCTCCAAGTTTCGTCCCCGCACTCCCATCCTGGCCGTAACCCCCCATGTGGAGGTGGCACGGCGGCTGCAGTTGGTTTGGGGGGTACATCCGCTGTTGGTTATGGATTTGGCCACCACCCGCCAGACCTTTCAAGCGGCCATCAGCTTGGCTCAGGAAGATGGCTTGCTCAAGGATGGCGACTTGGTGGTGCTCAGTGCAGGAACCCTGCCAGGCGTTGCGGGATCCACCGATCTGATCAAGGTGGATGTGGTGAAAGCGGTGGTGGCTCAAGGCAAAGGGTTTGGCAAGGGCATTGTCAGCGGCCCGGCCCGCATCTTGAGATCCAGCCTCGATGCCAGCAAAATCACCGCCGGGGACATTTTGGTTGCCCAATCCACCGACGCCAACTATGTGGAGGCGATCAAACAGGCAGCCGGCGTGATTACCGAAGAAGAGGGAGCCTCCTCTCATGCAGCAGTCATTGGCCTGCGGCTGGGGGTGCCGGTGCTGGTGGGGGTCAAGGATGCTACCCGCTTAATCCGGGATGGATCTATCGTCACTCTGAACCCAGAAAAAGGCATAGTGACCGCAGGAGCCGATGGCTTGGGCTTTTAAGCGGGCCTTAAGGTTGCCTGCAATACAAACTTGTATCTCTTGCTACGAAACGAGACCCAGTTCTATGATGGGGGTAGCGAGGCAAGATTTTCCCTGACCCTTCGGTGCGTCCCATCCATTCCACGTGTAGGTTAAGCTATGCCCACTTTACAAGCCACCCACTATGCGGTTGAGGCCATCCAGGAGGAAGCTCGTCGCCTCATTCAGCAGGGGGTCTTACGCCGCTCTGCAGCCATTGCCCACCTGCAACCCTTTTTCCCGCAGCGGGAGTGGCAGGCGATTGCCCAAGAGCTGGAGCTGCAAGACTACTGCCCCTCGGATCCCCTCTGCGATTTAATCGGCGACTGCGAGGAGTGGGGCGAAGACTAAGCCTCGATCTGCCGAGGATGGCAAGCGGTCGACGTTGGCAGACAGCCAATGCTTCTTTCTATTCCACCCGTTTTTTCCCTCTTGATCTGTCGGCGGTTAAGCTGGATGAACTATAGTCAGTAATCAAACATCCCTTTTCGCCGGGTTCGCATGGGTCAGACGGCTGTCATTGCCACCTCAGATGGAGGTCTCGACCTGAATAGCCTCGGTTTTGAGGTGCCAGGGTGGCTGCGTGCTCTGCTTTCCGGTGCCGAGGATCCCGGCGATGGGCTGCGGCCTTACACGGCTGAAGAAGCCAATCTGCTGCGCCGTGCCTTTGAGTTTTCTTACTGTTTGCATCAGGGCCAAAAACGCAAATCAGGGGATCCCTACATTGCCCATCCGGTAGCCGTGGCCACTCTCCTGCGGGAGCTGGGGGGAGATGCGGTGACAGTGGCAGCCGGCCTTTTGCACGATGTTATTGAGGATACAGAAGTTACCCCAGAAGCCCTGGAAGCTGAATTCGGCTCTGAAGTTCGCCTACTGGTAGAAGGAGTTACCAAACTCTCTAAGTTCAATTTCTCCAGCAAAACCGAGCAGCAAGCGGAAAATTTCCGCCGCATGTTTGTGGCCATGGCCAAAGACATTCGAGTCATCGTGGTCAAGCTGGCGGATCGCTTGCACAACATGCGCACCCTGCAGTATCTCTCCCCCAGCAAGCAACGGCAGATTGCAGCCGAAACAATGGAAATTTTCGCCCCTTTGGCCAACCGGCTGGGGATCTGGCACTTCAAATGGGAACTGGAAGACTTGGCTTTTAAGTATCTGGACTACGAGGCTTACCGGAAGATTCAGGAATTGGTCAACGCCAAGCGCGCCGAGCGAGAGGCCGAGATCCAAGCTTTTATCGAAGAGCTGCGGCAGAACCTTCTTCAAGCGGGGCTGGAACATTTCGAGATCAGCGGGCGGCCCAAACATTTGTACAGCATCTATCGCAAGATGCAGCAGCAGCGCAAAGAATTTCACGAGATTTACGATCTCTCAGCAGTTCGGGTAATCGTACATACCAACAGCGAGTGCTATCGGGTGCTGGCAGTCGTTCACAACTGCTTTCGCCCCATCCCTGGGCGTTTCAAAGACTACATTGGTCTGCCCAAGGCCAATCGTTACCAATCTTTGCATACGGCGGTGATTGGCCCGCAGGGAAGACCGGTGGAGGTGCAGATCCGCACCGAAGAGATGCACCGCGTGGCTGAGTACGGGATCGCCGCCCACTGGAAGTACAAGGAGGCCGGCAGCACCACCGTCAAGGCGGACGAGGAGCGCTTCACCTGGCTGCGGCAGCTCTTGGAGTGGCAAAACGACCTCAAAGACGACAAAGAGTATCTGGACACCCTTCGCGAGAATCTGTTTGAGAGCGAGGTTTACGTTTTCACGCCCAAGGGGGACTTGCTGGCCCTGCCCCAGGGATCCTGTCCGGTGGACTTCGCCTATCGCATCCACTCCGAAATTGGGGATCACTGTGCAGGAGCGCGGGTAAACAACAAGATCGTGCCCCTGGATACCCGCCTGCGCAACGGCGACATTGTGCAGATCATCACGCACAAAAATGCCCATCCCAGCCTGGACTGGATCAATTTCGTTGCCACCAGCTCTGCCCGCAATCGCATTCGCCAATGGTTTAAGCGCTCCAATCGCGAGCAAAACATCGCGCGGGGCCGGCATTTGCTGGAGCGGGAGCTGGGCAAAACGGGCTTTGATGCCCTGCTCAAATCAGAGCGGATGCAGAAGGTGGCCGAAAAGCTCAACTACGCCAGCGTAGAGGATTTGTTAGCCGCTCTGGGTTATGGTGAGACAACCCCCACGCTGGTGATCCATCGGCTGCAGGAGGTCAGCAGGCCGGCAGTATCTGCTCCCACAGAGGAGGAATCGCTTGAGGGATCCAAGCTGTTGTTGCCACGGGCTTCTGCGGCTCCCAGTTCTATCAAATCCCAATCTCCCATTCTGGGGGTGGAGGGTCTGAAACACCAGTTGGCCAAGTGTTGTAATCCGCTGCCGGGGGATCCGATCTTGGGCGTGGTCACCCGCTTTAAGGGTATTAGTATCCACCATCAGGACTGTCCACGGGTGGCTCAGGTTTCGGGGGAACGCCTGGTGCCAGTACGCTGGAACGAAGAGCAACTGCGGCAGAGCACCCAGATCTACCCGGTAGAACTGCATCTGGAGGTTATCGACCGCGTCGGGGTGCTGCGGGACATCCTTTCCCGCCTATCGGATCAAGGCATTAATGTTCGCAATGCTAAGGTACAAACTTTTGCCAACCGCACCGCCCTGATCGATCTCTGTATCGATGTACGTGATAAGAAACAGCTCACCCAGGTTCAAAGTCAACTGCGCCAGCTTTCTGACGTGATCGTGCTGCGCTCCCGCCATCACCAAAACGGATCCCGTCGACCCACAGCCGGCCCCTCGTAGGTACGGATTTTGATGCCCTTCCTTCGCGACCTGCTTCTGCGACAGCTTTACAGTCGCTTGCGGGTCCGCTTTAGGTCAGGCGCTGCCCCATCCTGACCTTCTTTGCCGCCTCCAGCAGCGCAGAGCGCTTTTCTGCCCTTCTTGTGTCTTGCTAAGGATCCCGTGTTGGCTCACAGGCGACCAGACAAGACCAACCAGCCTAGAGCGACGTCCCAGGCTTCCTTCGATAGCCTGTGGAAAACCTGGGGAAATCCAGCGAAGCCCGCCCAAGCTCCGATGGAGTTCCTGGCCATATCTAGGGGGAGGACTCACTACATTACGGGATCCTACACTGACTGTGTGTTAATTTTTATGAATTTGTCAGGAAATCACAACATTAGCCTGTGGAAAACCTGTGGAAAAACCTGAAAAATTTGTGGAAAACCTGTGGAAAAACCCCCCAAGTTATTAACAGGTATAAATACTCTGTGGAAAAGTGGCCAAGTTATCCACAGTTTTTCCACAGGTGGGGAATAAGCTCAAAAGCTCATGGCGCAAGGTGTTGACGATCACTTTCCACAGTTTCCACAGCCCCTACTACTACTAGATCAAAAAATTAAATTAGGCAGGGATCGAAATTTCAGATCTGTCCTACGCGCGAGGCAAATTTTCCAAAACTCGACCGCAAGGGAAGGGATCCAACCGGGGCAGTCGGTGTAGGATCTGCGTGTGCAGCCCTCAAGTGCCCCCCATGGTGCAAGCTCAACGTCCTGTGGATCGAGAACTCGAGGCCGAGTCATTTGCGGCAGTGTTGCGCAGCAGCAAGACTGCAGCTCCTCAGCGTGGGGAGGGATACCTTGACGGGGCCGTGGACTCGTCTCCGGAGGGTTTCAGCTTCACCTGCGAGCAAGCCGATCTCAGCCACCACCTCACTTCCGTTGGACGGGCTGTGGCCAGCCGCCCCGCCCTGCCCGTTTTGGCCAACGTGTTGGTAGAGGTCGATGCGGAAACTCAACGGGTTGCCCTCACTGCCTTTGACTTGAACTTGTGCATTCGCAGCGAGTTCGAGGCTCAGGTCAGGGGATCCGGTCGCACCACCCTGCCGGCCAAGCTGCTCAGCGACATCGTCAGCCGTCTGCCCAGCGGCCCAGTGACTCTTGACGCGAGCAGCCAAGCCAAGGAGAGTGCCCCTGTGATTCTCATGTCGGCAGCCGGCCAGTACCAAGTGCGCAGCATGTCGGCTGAAGAGTACCCCACCCTACCGGAAATACTGCTCCGCACCGCCGACGCAGATGGCGATTTTGTGGGGGAGGAAAGCCCAACAGCTCAGGCCCTGGAGCTGCCCATCGAGAGCCTGTTGCAAGGGATCGGCCAAACCCTTTTTGCGGCCTCTGGAGATGAGACCAAGCAGGTGCTCACAGGGGTGCATGTCAAGCTCTTGGCGGGGGATCCCCCTTGCCTGGAGTTTGCAGCCACCGATGGGCACCGTCTGGCGATGGTGCAGGTGGAGGCCGAAGGGATCCCGGTTGCTTCGGCCCATGGGGAAATAGGGTTGGATTTCACCATTCCCGCTCGCACTTTGCGAGAGGTGGAGCGCATCCTCGGCACCCAGACCGTCGCCTCTACGGTGGAGCTGAGGTTTGACCGATCCCAGGTGCAGTTTGTGCTGCCTCCTCGCGCCAGCAAAACGCAGTGCCAACAGCGGATCACCAGCCGCCTTTTGGAGGGCCAATATCCCGACTACAACCGCCTGATTCCCAGGCAATTTGAGCGGCAGATAACCCTGGAGCGTCGGCCTTTGATTGAGTCGCTGGAACGGGTGGGAGTACTTGCTGCCCAAAGAAACGACATCGTCAAGTTCAATCTTTCTGCCGCAACCCAAACCCTGCGCATCAGCACCGAGGCGCCCGATGTGGGCAGTGGCGAGGAATCGTTGCCAGTGCAGATGTCTGGTCCTGACCTGGAGCTGGCCTTCAATGTGCGTTACCTGCTGGATGCCCTCAGGGTGTTTCATACGCAGCAGGTGAGCCTGGAGCTAAACGGCGCCACGCAGCCGGCCATCTGGAAGCCCCTTGGGGCAATGCGGCTCTGTTATTTGGTTATGCCGGTGCAGCTACGGGCTACCTAGTCTTAGGAGAGCTCCACCCAGCTCTAGTCCAAAACTCTCAAGGTCATCTCAGTACAAATCTACAGTTGTTTGCATTGCCCCCTCTCCCAGAGGGAAAGGAGCCAGGGATGGTCGCGGAAGCGGCGCCGAGCGTTCAGCTAGAAATCGCAGGAGCCCCGCACTGTACCCGTAGGGTCACTGCCGGGAGGAATGCGCTTTGATGAAGTACAATGAACTTATGAGCCAAGTCCTGACCATATCCTGCAAGCTCAAGGTGTCCCCGTCGCAAGCCGCCAAATTGGACGCGACTTTGGAGGCTTTTGGCCAAGCCTTGAATTGGGTCAACCAGAACACGCCGGAGAAGATCGTCAACGCGGTCAAGCTGCAATCCCTTTGCTACTACGAGATTCGAGCCCGGTTTGGCTTGTCCAGTAACTTGGCTCAACAGGTGTGCAGACGGGTAGCGGGTTCCCGCAAAGTGGCTAAGCAGAAAAAGCGTCCCGTCAAGGAGTTTAAGAGCGGCTTTGTTACCTACGACGCTCGCATCTTTTCGTTCCGTCAAAAAGACTGGACGGTGTCGCTCACCACGGTGGAAGGGAGAGAACGCTTTGAACTGGCCATTGGCAACTACCAGCGTGGGATGCTGGCTGGTTCCAACCCCAAAGCTGCCACCCTGGTCAAGCGCAAAGATGGCTCCTACTACATCCAGATTTGCGTAGAGAAAAAACCACCCAAGCAACAAGATACCGACAAGGTGATCGGGGTGGACTTTGGAAGGACAGATATTGCCCATACGTCAGAGGGTGATAACTGGAATGGACAGCAGTTGAACAGAGTCCGAGACCACTACTCCCGGTTGAGGGCGGTACTCCAACGCAAAGCCAGCAAGGGCACACGCAGTTCGCGGCGCAGATGCCGTCAACTGCTGCAACGGCTGTCTGGCAAGGAGAGACGCTTTCAAGTGTGGGTCAATCATCGCATCTCCAAAGCTATTGTCTCTAGGGCAAAAGCTACCAACAGCGCTATTGCTCTGGAAGACCTGACAGGGATCCGGGAAAGGGTCAATCAACAGCCACGCAGCAAAACCGAAAGGCGCAGGGCCAACAGTTGGGCGTTCTACCAACTACGTCAATTTCTGGAATACAAGGCGAGGGTTGCAGGGGTTTCTCTGATTCTTGTGCCGCCTGCTTACACGTCGCAGACCTGCCACCGGTGTTTGCACATCCATCCCGACCCTGCGCAATCCTACCGCAGTGGCAAGTCGTTCAAGTGTGGGCACTGTGGATGGGAAGGGGATGCGGATTTGAATGGTGCGAATGTGATTGCGCTCTTGGGGGCTGTCGTAAACCAGCCTAGAGGTCCGGGCTTGTTTTGTTCTCTGGTAGAGCAGAACAGGCTCAGGGCTACTGAAAGCCCGCTCCGTACCGCTTAGCGGTCGGAGCCGGGTAGTTTACGGAGTGTCCTAATCTAGCTTGAAATGACCGTGTTTTAGGTGGGGCTACTGTGTTTGAGTCGATCCAGCTCAAACAAAGCGGTGGGTAAACTCCTGCACCAAGTCCACACGTCCTTTGCGCAAAACCGCTCCCACGAGAGCAAGACCATGGCGGCCCAGCACTGTGGCCTCAGAAAGAGGGTAGGGCATGTATGTTAGCTTGCGTCCCTGGCCCAGAGACAATAGCCCCACCATTTTCTGGCGCCGGCCTCGAGGCCGCAAGATCCTGCTAGGAAAGCGTATCCAAGTTAAGTAGAGGGGGCTTCCAAATCGTTGCTGCCAGCTGCAGAGCTGGAATTGCCTTCCAGGGCTGCTTGGGCGTTGCGGCGCAGGCGGTGGGCCTTGAGCCGGCGCAGGGCAGAGGCCGGAAACTTGTGGTCGAATTCCCGATCATCGATCCGGGCCAGCTCCTGGAGATCGGGGGCAACGTTCCAAGGGTAAGGCTGAAAATCCGGGATCCCACTGGGTTGGGCAAAGCGTTGGTTCCAAGGGCAGACCTCCTGGCAGATGTCACAGCCGGCCACCCAGTTGTGCAGGTTCTGGGCAATCTTGGCAGGGATCCGCTCAGCGTGGCTTTCTAGAGTGTGGTAGGCAACGCAGCGGCGGGAATCCACCACCCCTGGGCTGACGATGGCCTGCGTGGGGCAAGCCTCTAGGCAGCGGGTACAGGTGCCGCAGTGAGCGGTGTGGGGCTGGTCAGGGAGCAACGGCAGGGTGGTCAGGATCACTCCCAGAAACACCCAGGAGCCGTACTCGCGGGTGAGCAACAGGCTGTTTTTGCCGATCCAACCCAAGCCCGCCTGCATGGCCCAGGGCTTTTCCGCCACCGGGCCGGTATCCACGTAGAATCGACCCGTATGATTTGGGAACTGGGCTTGCATCCAGAGGTGGAGTTGTTTGAGCCGCCGTCCCAACACGCGGTGATAATCTCGACCCCAAGCGTAGCGGGAGATCTTGCCCTTGCCGGGATCCTGGCTGTGGCGGATGGGGGTGTAGTAATTCAAAGCCACACAGACCAACGACTGCACCCCCGGCAGCACCTGCTTTGGATCCATTCGCCGGGGATCGGCCATCCAGGCCATGTCGGCGGCCATGCCCGCAGCCAGCCAAGCTTGCAGACCCCGCAAGTCGGGGGGATCCTCTATGCTGGCAATGCCGACTTTGTCAAAACCCAGGGCCAGGGCCTGTCGTTTCACCTGCGCAGTGGCTCTGGACCAGTCGACCTCTGAACCCGCAGGGATCCCTGCCATGGCTATGCCGGCAAACCCATCACGCGGCGGTAGCGGGCCTCCAGCTGTGCCACCTGCTGGGAGCGGCGGGAGGGATCCCAGGTGCTGTGGGCAAACAGATCCTGCCGCAGCTTGGCCACATCCACCGTCGTCACGGCTCCGCTGGACACCACCTGTTTTCCTCGCACCCAAACGCTATGCACTGCCTGGGTGGGCCGACCCAACACCAGCAGCCCAATGGGATCGGTACGGGGCAACAGCGACAGTTGGGTGAGATCGTACAGCACCAGATCCGCTTGCTTGCCCACTTCCAGGGATCCCAGCTCCTCCCCTAGCCCCAGGCCAATGGCCCCACCGCGGGAGGCCATCTCCACACTCTCGCGGGGCGAGATCCAGTGGCGGTAGTCGGGATCCGTGATGTTGTGAAGGATGGTGCCGATTTTGATGGCCTCTAGCAAATCCTGCGAATCGTTGCTGGCGGATCCATCGCAGCCAAAGGCCACGTTCACCCCTGCCCGGCGGTATTTCAAGATGGGGGCAATGCCGCTGCCTAGGCGCAGGTTGCTCAAGGGGTTGTGAACAACCGTAGAGCCGGTGCGGGCCAAGATCTCGATATCGGCATCGCTGAGCCAGACGCAGTGGGCCAAGGAAGTTTTCCGGTCTAGGTAGCCCAAGCGCTCCAGATGCTCCACAGCACTACAGCCGTACTTTTCCTGGGCCAACATCTGCTGGGCGCGGGTTTCCAACAGGTGGGCGTGGCGGGGTAGGTCATACTTCTGGCTTAACTCCGCACAGCCCTTGAACAGCTCGTCTGAGCACAGTTGGATCCCTGTGGGAGCCACCATGAGGGTAATGCCCTCTTCTGGCCGGTGAAAGCGCTGCACCGCCTCTTCCACAATGGCCAGCACCTCTGCTGTGGAGAGGGGATAGGTTTCCGGCTCCCGATCCCAAGAGGAGCTGCTGGGCAACCCCCGAGAGAGAGCCTGATCCTGGATCAAGGGGCCCACGAAGGCGCGGATCCCGACTTCTCGGTAGGCCCGTACCGCCGCCTCAATGGTGGCCAACTCTTGGCCTGGGATCAACACCAGATGATCCACCACCGAGGTGCCCCCCGTCAGCAGGGTTTCCACCGCCGTCCCCAGCGCGCTGAGATAGATTCTTTCCGGATCCGGCGGCGCATACTCGTGCAGTTGTGCCAGCCACAGCTCCAGCGGATAGGGCGGTATGATCCCTCGTTGCCACATTTCGGAAGAATGGGTGTGGGCATTGACAAAGCCCGGCAGCAAGAGTTGGTTACTGGCATCCAGTTCCAGGCTGTCTGCGCCCGTTGCGGGTAATCCTCTGCCTATGGCAGCAATCCGTTCCCCCTCGATTCGCACATCTGCGGTTTCGTAGCCGGTGGCGGTGGGAATTAACGCATTGCGCAAGATAAAACTCATGCCCGGGATCCAAAAAGGCCGTCTGCTACCTTAGCGTGCTGGAGTTAACCCTGCCAAGGCGGGAGGATCAGAACATTTGCATGCATAACCTAGCCTTTCCCCCAAGGGATACCCAAGCGTAGTGGTTATAGAACTGCCGACATAGAGGTGCCCACACTCTCCATAACGCAGTTTCAACGCCTCTGCACCGCCGACATGGCCCTACAGCTCAGCCTTGACCGGCTATTTCTTTTTCTTGGCGGAGCCTTTTTTGGCCGGCTTGCTCTCGGCAGCAGGGGCCGGTTCTGGGGCAGGTTCTTCAGGAGGAGCGGGTGGAGTCTCTTCCACTTTGGGGGCCTCTGCCGGCTTGAGACCGGCTTGAGCGGCAACCTCAGCAGCAAAATCCACTTCTTCTTTCTCGATCCCCTCTCCCAGGACAAAGCGCACAAACCGCCGCACCCGAATGTTTTCCCCCAGTTTGGCAATGTGCTGCTTGACCAATTCCTCCACCGTGATCGAGGAATCTTTAATAAAGGGTTGATCCAACAGGGATAACTCTTTCAGGCGCTTTTCGATGCGACCTTGCACGATCTTCTCGCGTATGTTCTCCGGCTTATTGGCCAGATCTTCTTTGCCCATTTCAATGGCTTTTTCCCGCTCCACCACTTCGGCAGGGATCTGGTCAACGCTGACGTATTCTACGTTTTGGCAGGCGGCAATCTGCTTGGCGATGTCTTGCACCAGTTTCTTAAAATCTTCGTTGCGGGCCACGAAGTCCGTCTCGCAGTTCACTTCCACCAACACCCCAATTCGATTGCCGAAGTGGATGTAGCTGTCAACTGCCCCCTCTGCCGCGACGCGACTGGCCTTTTTGGCTGCCCCTGCCAACCCTTTCTGTCGCAGCCAGGTGATGGCTTTCTCCATATCGCCACCGGAATCTTCCAGGGCTTTTTTGCAGTCCATCATGCCTGCGCCCGTCTTTTCGCGCAGCTCTTTGACCAGTTTGGCATCAATGCTCATGAGGGCTCCTCGAATGAAAGAACGGGAAGAATGTGGCGGGATATGAGTGAGAATGAGCGGGCTTCGGTAGAATTGTAAACCTAGATTTCAAGAATACACGCCTCTGGATAGGGAACAGGCAGGGAAGTGCCCGGATTGCACGGGATCCCTGCCCTCGGTCTAGCCTTCCTCGGCTTCTCCTTCTTCTTCGTCCTCCATATCCTCCAGCATGTCGTCGTCCAGATCCATGGCCCCTTCGTAGTCGTACTCATCCTCTTCAACGGTGTCGAGCTGCCCATGCCGCCCTTCGTAGATGGCATCCGCCAACTTGCCTACAATCAGCTTAATCGCTCGAATGGCATCGTCGTTAGAGGGAATGAAGATATCGCTGAGATCGGGGTCGCAGTTGGTGTCCAGGAGTGAGATGATCGGGATGTTAAGCCTGATACATTCTTGAACGGCGTTGGCCTCCCGCCGCTGATCGACGATGATCACCGCATCGGGGAGCTTGCGCATGGTTTTAATGCCGCCCAAGTACTTTTCCAGCCTGGCCAACTCTCGCCGCAGACGGCTGGCCTCTTGTTTGGGCAGGCGATCCAGAAGACCACTGCTCTCCATCTCCTCAATTTCTTTGAGGCGGTCGATGCGGGTTTTGATGGTGGCCCAGTTGGTGAGCATGCCCCCCAACCAGCGCTGGTTGACGTAGTAGCTGCCACAGCGACGAGCCTCTTGAGCGATGATCCCGGCAGCTTGCCGTTTGGTGCCCACAAACAGGAAGCGCCAACCCCTGTCAGCAGCATCCCGCACATACTCGTAGGCTTCGTTCAGATAGCGGGCCGTCTGCACCAAATCGATAATGTGGATGCCGTTCCGCTCGGTAAAGATGTAGGGCCGCATTTTCGGGTTCCAGCGGCTGGCCTTGTGGCCGAAGTGAACCCCTGCCTCCAACAGTTGAGGCAAACTGACTACGCTCATGAGTTTTTCCTCTCCTACGGGTTAGCCTCCGCCCGAACGGATCCCAGTTACGGCCTTCCCGCCGGTTACCTGCACAGAGCGCTCTACCCCCATTGGCAAGGAACTCAGGAGCTGTTGCAGCAAACCGCGAAAGGGCTGTAAGGACACCCGGTGGTTCAGGCGTGCGATTTCTTAACGGCTTAACTAAGCTAGCATGTTTTCCACGGGATCCCGCAGCTTGGGGTTAACTCTGGCCGCGATCCGATGCTAGACTAGCTAGGCACTTCATGGGCTTCTACCCATAAGTGCGCCGGGGCGTAGCGCAGCTTGGTAGCGCACCACTTTGGGGTAGTGGGGGTCGTGGGTTCAAATCCCGCCGCTCCGATACTGAGTAATCAGGGGAGGGCTTGAGCCGGACAAAGCCCACTATGCCGGAAACTTTGAGGTACTTTGGCTCCGCTGTCAATCCCTTGCCATTGGCTCCGTTGATCGGCAGCCTTAAGAATCAGGTCACAAGCTTGGCCGGACAATATGGGATCCCGGTTTTACGGTGCTGGATCCCGATGCGGAGCCGACCTTGAACAACATGGGGTTTCGACGGATCTGGAGCGCTTAATCACGGCCCAGGATCCAGGCAATAAGGGGGGGATCCCTATGCTCAAGATAGTACCGAACGGCTGAGGTCAGGTCTAGCTCCAAGTCGCGGTTTTGGATGTCGGTGATCATTCTGTACATCAGCTCCAGGTGAATGCGATCCTCTTTGGTGAGCAGCTTATACTTGCCATTAGGGCTGTTGTTGAGGGCAGCCAAGGCCTCTTTGGTGGCGGTAGCCTTTTTGGAAGGAGGCTTAAGGCGGGCATCCCGTAGCAAAAGAAACTGAAGCTCAGGGTGAGCAATCACCAATTGGTTGAAGTTCTTGAGCTGTCCACACATGCTGCCGGGATCCACTTGGATAAAGGCGATCACCCGCTTCTGGTCGGAGAAATAGAGGTGATCTGGAAGTTTGCATTGGCCCAGTCTCAGGGTGCTCATGGGGAGGGGATGGATCCCTTGCAGGGCATTGACGATGGTGCGCAATTTGCCGATATCGGCTGTGCTGTCTATAATCGCCTCTTGGGGATAGCTGGCACGAAGCTGGGCCTCGGTATCACGGAGGTAGGGTTCCAAGACTTCGGCAAGATCCTCAGAGAGGCTGGGTGGCTGGAGAGGCGGAGCTACAGCAACAAGACTCTGGGCAGGAAGAAGGGGGATGAGCAGTTGTTTGAGGGTTTGCAGCTCAGTTTCGAGCCGCTGGACACGGGCGGCTAGATTGCTGGCAGTGGGTACAACTTGCACCTGGGGAGGGAGAGGGATCCCGTTGATGTAGTGGCGATAGTAGGCTGAGGCCCGGTTGAGAATGGCGCGGATGGAGGGTTGGCTGAGGATATCGCTGAGGTCATCGGCGGTAAAGAGAGCTTGGAGGTGGATCCCTGAAGGCAGGCGGCTCTGGAGAAGGGCTTGAAGCTGGGGAAGAGAGGGGAGATCTAGGGAGAGGACGGTTTGGGAGAGGCGATCGACGGTAGCCCGGTCAAATTGGGTTTGGAAATGTTGCCAACGATCAGGAAACAAATTAAGGACAAACAGACTGTTGGGAATACGGGTAAAAAGCTCTTTTAGAGCATCGCCAAAGTTGAGAAGGATATCTCGATTTTCCTCTCGGCCCAGAGCCTCCAATTGGTCGAAGACAATGATCAGGGGCTGGTCGAGCAGCGAAAGCCTGCCGATGACTTTCATCCCTTCTAGGGCAAAGGTGTTGCGATCCAGATCTGCACTCCAAGGGGGCAACCCAATCAAGTTGGTTTCTTCAGGATCCAGGTCGGTACCGCTGAGCCAGCGGATGATCTGGTGACGGCGGTTGGGATCCCTGTAACTGCAATATTTGATGATGCCCTTGAGAATGTTTTCGGTGGGGCCGGTGAGAAAGTTTTGCTCTGCCCACCAGCGCAGAACCCGTTTTTCAATGGCTTGCCATTGTTGACGACGACGCTCGGTGCCTTCTGCTCCCAGGCGATGAAAGAGGTTGAGGGGATCCGCCGTGAGAAGGGAGAGAAGCTCTTCAGTTTTTGAGGTTTGGGGGAAGGTTTTCAAGATTTCCACAAAGCTCTTGGCAATCAAGTAGTCGAGCTGGGTGTGGCGATGGGCATCTACCCGTTCGCGCAGGGATTCCAGGGTGTGGCTGTAGATGTGGTGGTAGATGTTGTCGGGATGGGTGGGCTGAGGGATAAACAGGAGACGGTTGTAGCGCAGGAGGTTTTGGGCCACCCGCATGATCAGGTGGGTCTTGCCGGATCCAGGTTCTCCCAGTAAGACAACCCCTCGGCTCTGGTGGTTGGGATCCCGTTGGATGTCCTGTAGGGTGGCAGTGAGCTGCTGGTACTGAGGCTGATAGATGGTGGTCTCGTCGGGATAATGCTGAAAGGGATTGTCAACTCTGCTGTTGGCGAAAGGATTGGGAACATTCTGGGCTTTGAGCTGAGCGTGGGTGAGGTGGCGGTAAAGGTGATAGGTAAAAAGGGCATCGTAGCTGGCGTCGTGGGCCAGTTTGGAGTTGAAATAGCCGCTCTCCAGTTGGATACTAAGATGTTTGCTAAGATACTCTAGACTGTAGCTGGGGAGGTTGGGGAAACATTCCTTGGCAGCTAGCCAAGTGCAAAAAACGGGGTTAGAAAGCCACTCTTGGTTAGCTTGCTCAAAGGCTTGTTTAAGGATTTTTAGGTCTTGCTCTGCGTGGTGGAAAACAAGAGTCTTGCCTTGTGCCAAGCGCCGCAGGTCAGCAACGATTTGGGCCAAAGGTTTGGGCTGGGGGTGGTGGGGCGAGTATTCTTGGGTGTAGGCATGGTAAATAAGCTTGCCGCTGCTGTCGATAAGGGCGATTTCTTTGAGGTTGGGGTTGCCCTCGGTGTCGATAACCAAGTAGCTCATGGAGGGGCGGGATCCCGTGATGCTAATGTGCTCAATATCTCAGTGTAATTCCACCGGATCTCGACCGTCAAACGGGGGGATCCCTGAGCAAGCTAGCTCTGAGATAGGCGCTTCACCTCAGCTCCAGAGAGCAAGCGATGGGCTTCTTGCAACAAAGCCGGGATCCGGTCGCGGTGGGGGCTGTGGATAAGATAAGGTCGCAGGGCTTCGGCATCCACTTTGTCTGCCCGCTGGCCGGGGAGCCAACTGCCGGCATTGCCCAACAGGTTGTAACGGCTCTTGGCATAGTCCACCAAGTCATAGGCCAAGACCAAATTGCGCAGCAGCAGAATGAACGGGATATTCACCTGTCCGGGGGTTTGGTCGTAGCGAGGCAGGCCCTGGTGCCAAGTTTTGGCGTAGTGCTCCCCCACCTTCTCGATCAAAGCTTGCTCTAGGCGGGCCAGGATCGGCGGCAACAGCTCATCAGCCCGATCCAACAGCTCCACCGCCCGCAGGTGCTCATCAAAATCGCTGGGTCGGGCCGCCCCAATGCTGAGGGTGTGAACCTGGGGATGGGACAGACAGAACAGGTCGTTGAAGACCATCGGGCTGAGGGGTTGGCACAACTGCACCAGCTTGGCGGGCGGATCGTAAAGCTTGCCCCCCTTATCCGAGGGACTGATGATGAATACCCCCATATCCTGCTGGGCGGCAGCCTCAATGGCGGGCCAGTTGGTTTGGTTGACAAAGTACCAGTGTAGGTTGACGTAATCAAAGCCCCCTGACTGTATGGCTTCCACAATCAACTCCGTTGGCCCATGGGTGGAGAAGCCGACAAAACGCACCCGTCCCTGCCGTACTAGGCGCTGACACACCTCCAGGCACCCCCCTGGACGCAGGCTGTGTTCCAAGTCTTCCCAGGTGTTCAACCCGTGGATGGCCAGCAGATCCACATAATCGAGGTTCAAGTAGCTCATCGATTGCTCGAACTTGGCCAGGAACTGCTGCGGGTCGGCGCTGGGGCCAATTTTCGTCTGCACAATCAGATCTTGCCGGGGAAAGAGCGGCAAAATGCGGCCCAACTGCATTTCAGAAGTGCCATAGCCGCGGGCAGTTTCGATGTGGTTGATGCCCACCTCCAAGGCCCGGCGAATCGTCGCCTCCAGGTTCTGCTGGCTTGCCGCTGGGATCCCTGACCAAGGAGTATCTTGCCAGCTGTGTTGATAGCGCATGCCACCACAGCTCAGCACGGGCATAGACAGCTCGGTACGCCCAAATCTGCGATACTGCATGGTTTTTCCCCTGGACTAAGCCCCATTTTAGAGTGGCCCCACCGCCGAAGCTTAAACCCCAGGCCGACCGCGTTGCGCAGCAGTCTCCATCAGAAATCAGATCAGTCTGGAGATATGAGGCTGCAGGGGAGCGACTAAGCTAGAGTGTTCTCAAGAGTACGGGGCTGACGGGGCTCGAACCCGCAACTTCCGCCGTGACAGGGCGGTGCTCTAACCAATTGAACTACAGCCCCAATCGCTGCGAATATCTATTCTGGATGTGAATGAGGATTGTTGTCAATCATGGTGGTTAGTTTGGCAGCACAGGCCGCAACCCTTGTGGATACTGCTCCCCAAAACGGGATCCCGACGGCGGCGATGCAACAGGTGGCGGATGTGCTCACTCAGGTGGCCCAACACCTGGATCACCTGCAATACACCACCTTGCGCTACCCCGATGGCGGCTGGCTGACGGTGCGGGTGGTCGAGGATCCTGCTGCTGGCGACTCATCCTCAGAGGGATCCGAGCCGGCAACTCATCTGTGGATCCCGGCCTTCGGCCACCTGGAAGATGCCCACACCACGCTGGCAGAGCTCAAGGATCGAGCGCCGGAGCTGGAGACCGCTTCTTTTGGGGTTTTGGAGCTGTTGTTCTTGGCGTTGGGCCTTTCCCGGGCCGATGGTATTGTCTTTTACGACCAAGCTGGGGATCGGCAACAGGGCAAAACCGTAGCCTGCCGAGCTCTGACGGAACAGGTCAACCGGTCTCTTCGCAGATGGGCTTCCCCACCCCCTTCGATGGCTTGATCTCTTGTTTATAGTCATCTCGATTCAAACCAGGACACTGTGCCCACACTAAGACGTCGGTCGCGTCTTCGCGTCAGCGTTGCGGAGCAATGGCATTGCGGGGCAATAATGCGGAGGGCCAGAAGGCTTTTCTAAGGACTCCGTCCCGCTGGCGCGAGCAGTAGCCCAGACGTCTCATCCTAACCTGAAACAACTATAAAACTATTAAAGTATTAAAGTTAAAGATCGCAACGCAAAATTCCAGATCCGCCAGGTCCGCAATCCGCCCTGCGTCAACTCAAGATGGCCCCCTGTCGGCGGGCAAACTTCCGTAGCTTCTCGTCCATCCGTGCCCCCCGCAGATCTGCTTTGCAAAAGTTGGTAAAGCGCTTGCTCTTTTCTTCTGGGTATCGAGCCAAACGAACCCCACCGCCCATCGACCAGATCACCGAGCTGGCCACCACCAAGGCGATCCCAGCCGCTCCTAACGCATAAACCAAATTGCCCGTGGTCAGGCGGACAAGCAAAAAGGCCAGGATCCCTGAGCCCAGCAGCCCCCCCAAGCCTGTCAGGATCCCTCCCAACGTCTTGGCCGATCCAGACAGTTGGATCAAAACCCGCAGCCAGTAGGGTTGAGGGGTGTTGAAGAGGATGCCGCGCAGATCCGCCCCCTGCAAGTTGGCCCCTGAGAAATCGGCCCCCCGCAGATCGGCCTGGCGCAAATCGTAGCCGGCTAGGTTTTGGTTGGCAAAGGACTTGCCCCGTAGATCGGCCCCCGCCATGGAAGGGATCCGCGGTGGGGTAGCCGGCTTGATCCGTCCGCTGCCTGTGATGCTGCTGGCTCGGCCCAGTTGGGTAAAACCGGTGGTGCTCCCCCACTCAGAGGGGATGGATAGCGGGCTGCTGGCTGTCATTCCCCCTGCAGTGAACTGAGGTAGGGGTGTGGGCGAGAAACCGCCTGAGCGGCGCTTGGCCCAGTAGCCGGAGATCACCGATGTGCTGGGATTGGCAGACAGGGGGGAGTTGGGCAACACAATCGGTGCTTCTTCCACCGGGATCCCTTGCAACGCCCGCAAGACCTCGGTGGCGGTGGCAAAGCGCTGATTGATGGCCGGCTGCAACATGCGGTGCAGAATGGCGTCGAATTCCGGGCTGAGCTGCAGGCAATCCGACCAATCCCACTGTCCCGTTTCATGGTTATAAAACTTGGCCGGAGATTCCAACGTCATCAAGTTGATGCAGGTGGCAGCCAAGGCATAGAGATCGCTAGAGGGACCGACCGCCTGGCCGGCTACTTGCTCTGGGGGAGAAAAGCCCAGCGAGCGAATGGCCGTCGCCTCTTCTGCCGAATCCTGGCCCAGGCCGAGCTGCTTGACGGCCCCAAAGTCGATCAGCACCAATCGACCATCTTCTTTGCGACGAATCAGGTTGGCGGGTTTAATGTCTCGGTGAACCGTGTTTTGGCTGTGGACATAGCTGAGGATCAGCAGCACCTCCTGCATCACCTGCCGGGTTTGTTCTTCGGAAAAGGGCCCATTGCGACGCATTTCTTGGGAGAGGGTGGTGCCCTGGATAAATTCCTGCACCAAGTAGAACTTGCCGCCTTCCTGAAAGTGGGCGTAGAGCTTGGGGATCTGCGAATGTTCGCCCAGGCGCTCCAACACTTGGGCCTCGCGATTGAAGAGCTCCTCCGCCAGCTTGGCCAGTTGCGGGGATCCCTCGACCGGGCGCAACTGCTTGATCACCCGCCAAGGTTTGGAGGGCATGTCCTCATCCCGCGCCAAAAAGGTAGAGCCAAATCCCCCCTGGCCGATGCGCTTGAAGGCCCGGTAGCGATTGCGCAGCAGGAGGGGATGGCCACAAGAGGCACAGGTAGAGGCATCCGCCGGGTTTTCCGGGTGCAAACAGGCAGGGTTAAGGCAGTAGCAAGTGGGCATACCAGTTTGGGGTTACCGGCTGGCGATCCGGACAACCGAGACGGAGCCAAGAAGTCGGCAGGCAAGTTGTGAGAGATACATACAGGTTAGACCAAGAAGAAACAAATCTTGCACAACTGCCTCAGATAGGCTGATCTTAGCGTCTGCCCGCCCTGAGGTTAATCGGACAAATCGCTCAGGTTTTCGGCGGATGGGGTTTGGTGGAACAGAGGAGAACAACAAGGGCTGGACTGCCCTGCAGAGGGAAAACTTAGAATTGATGAATACAGCCATCTTCGCCTGTCATGTTTCCAGCTCTTTCCGGTGCCGCCATTCGGCAAACTTTTCTGGACTTCTACGCCCAGCGGGGCCACCAGGTGTTGCCCAGCGCCTCCTTGGTGCCAGAAGATCCAACGGTGCTGCTGACCATTGCTGGCATGTTGCCCTTTAAGCCCATTTTCCTGGGGCAACGGGATCCGGAGTACCCACGGGTTACAACGGCCCAGAAATGTGTGCGCACCAACGACATCGAGAACGTGGGCCGAACGGCGCGCCACCACACCTTCTTCGAGATGCTGGGCAACTTCAGCTTTGGCGACTACTTCAAAAAGGAGGCCATCGCCTGGGCCTGGGAGCTGGTGACGGAGGTGTTCGGCCTGCCCCCGGAACGGCTGGTGGTGAGCGTCTTTCGCGAAGATGAGGAGGCTTTTGCCCTCTGGCGAGATGAGATAGGGATCCCGGCCCACCGCATCCAGCGCATGGGAGAGGCGGATAATTTCTGGGCTGCCGGCCCCACCGGCCCCTGTGGCCCTTGTTCTGAGATTTACTACGACTTCAAGCCGGAGCTGGGGGATGAGCGGATCGATTTGGAGGATGACTCCCGCTTTCTGGAGATCTACAACCTGGTGTTCATGGAGCTGAACCGGGATAGCGAAGGTCACCTGATGCCGCTGGCCAAGCAAAACATCGACACCGGCCTGGGGTTGGAGCGGTTGGCCCAAGTGTTGCAGGGGGTGCCCAACAACTACGAGACGGACTTGATCTTTCCCATCATTCAAACGGCGGCTGGGATCGCCGGGCTGAACTACTCCAAGGCCGACCCGGAGCAGCAAATCTCCCTGAAGGTGATCGGGGATCACGCGCGGGCAGTGATGCATTTGATTGCCGATGGGGTGCTTCCTTCCAATGTGGATCGGGGCTATGTGCTGCGGCGGCTGATCCGGCGAATGGTGCGCCACGGTCGGTTGCTGGGGATCGGCGAGCCTTTCACCATCCCGGTGATCGAGACCGCGATTCAGTTGGCCGAGGCTGCCTATCCTCAGGTGCGGGAGCGAGAAACCCTGATCAAGACCGAGCTGCAACGGGAGGAAGAGCAATTTCTCAAAACCCTGGAGCGGGGGGAACGGCTACTGCTGGATTTGTTTACTGCTGTCGAATCTTCCCGCCGTGACAGCAGCTCGCCAAAGCAGATCTCCGGCGCCGACGCCTTCAAGCTCTTCGATACCTACGGTTTTCCGCTGGAGCTAACCCAAGAAATTGCCCAGGAACACGGCTTCAGCGTGGATCTGGAGGGCTTTGAACAAGAAATGGAGAAACAGCGGCAGCGGGCCCGCGCCGCCCACCAAACCATCGACCTCACAGCCCAGGGATCCCTGGACGAGTTGGCGGATTTCCTCAGCCAAACGGAGTTTTTGGGATACAGCCAATCTTCCGCCCGCGGCGTGGTCGAGGCCCTGTTGGTCGAGGGAAAATCGGTGCCCCAAGTGGAGGCAGGGCAGGCAGTGCAGGTCGTTTTGGATCGCACGCCCTTCTACGCCGAGTCCGGCGGGCAAATTGGCGACCGGGGCTACCTTTCTGGGGACGGCCTGCTGGTGCGGATTGAAGATGTGCAAAAGCAAGGGGATCTGTTCGTTCACTTTGGCCGTGTGGAACGCGGGATCCTGCGGGTGGGGGATCCCGTCCAAGCCCAAATCGACCTGGCCTGTCGGCGGCGCGCCCAAGCCCACCACACCGCCACCCACCTGCTGCAGGCAGCCCTGAAAAGAATTGTCGATCCCTCGATTGGTCAGGCGGGATCCCTGGTGGCTTTTGACCGGCTGCGCTTTGATTTCACCCTATCCCGGCCAGTCACCCCTGAGGAGCTGGAACAGATCGAGAACTTGGTGAACACCTGGATTGCCGAGGCCCATGCTGCTCAAGTGGCGATCATGCCCCTGGCCGAAGCCAAAGCCAGAGGTGCCGTGGCCATGTTCGGGGAAAAATACGGCGCCGAGGTGCGGGTAATCGACTTTCCGGGGGTGTCGATGGAGCTGTGTGGCGGCACCCACGTCAACAACACCGCCGAGATCGGCCTGTTCAAGATCATCGCCGAGACCGGGGTGGCTGCCGGGATCCGTCGCATCGAGGCCGTGGCCGGGCCGGCTGTACTGGAATACCTGAACGAACGGGACAGGGTGGTGCGGGAGCTGAGCGCCCAATTCAAAGCCAAGCCCCAGGAACTGCCGGAGCGGGTTGCCGCCCTACAGGCGGAGCTGAAAGCTGCCCAGAAGGAACTGGAAGAGGTGCGCAGCCAATTGGCCTTGCTACAGGCCGAAGGTCTGCTGGCCCAGGCGGTTGCCGTCGGAGATCTCAAGGTGCTGGTGGCCGAGCTGGGATCCACCACCCCTGAGGCCCTCAAAACCGCTGCCGAGCATCTGCTCCACAAGCTGGGGGAAGGGGCAGTGGTGCTGGGATCGGTGCCGGAAGCCGGTAAGGTCAGCCTGGTGGCTGCCTTTAGCCCTGCGGTGCAGCAACTTGGCCTGAAGGCGGGATCCTTCGTCGGCGAGATCGCCAAACTGACTGGGGGCGGTGGTGGCGGACGGCCCAACTTGGCCCAAGCTGGGGGCAAACAGCCGGAGAAATTGGCAGAGGCTTTGCAGGTGGCCCGGGAGCGGTTGCAAGCGGAGCTGATCTCGCGCTAGGGGAGCGAAGCCCCTTTGAGCAGCAACAGGCCGTCCATCAGCCACTACAGTCTGTTCAGTTTAGGGTGAGACACTCGGGCTATAGAGAGAAGCCTTCTGGCCGCGTATGGGGTTATGGGTTTAGTGTCCTAGTTTGAATCGAAATGACTATAAATCTTCGGCCAGTGGGGTTTCCGACATGTTTTCCAGGCTCAGTTGCACCTGCCGCTGCAGCGCCTGAATCGCCTGGTATTCCTGCTGGATGCTGGCCTGGTACTGGGCAGCCAGGGCGGTGTTGCCTTCGGAAAAGGCTTGATCCCACAGTTGGGTCCAGTAGCGGTAGCGCTTCTGGCGAATTTCCAGCTCCATGTTGGCAATGGCGGCCCGCACCACCATCCGTGGACGCATCAGGGCTACGCGGGTGTTTTCGTCCAGCCAAAGCAGATGGCTGAGGCGCTCGTTGAGCTGCTCATCTTGGGCACAGAGGGTGCGCAAAGCCGTCAGCAACGTCTCTTCTTGCTCTTCCAGCTCCGGCTGAGCCGAGATCAGCTCCAAGATCCGCTGCCACAGCTCCCGGTGGGGGCGAAAGCTAAATTGCAGCTCTCGCTCCAGCAAAGTTTGGCGAATTTCGCGGCGATACTCGCCAAAATGCAGAAAAATCTGCAAAAGATGGGACTCCGACTGCAAGAGTTTGGATCCCTTATTGAGGGAAGGTTGCTGGGGTTTGGCCCAGCGGTACTGCCGCACGGCTCGGCGCAGGTCTTCTTCCAAGTCTCGACTGAGGCGACCGTTGCCGCGGCTGAGCAATTCTGCCACTTTGTGCAAATACAAAGAGCGCCATTGTCCACCCAAACCGGCCAGCAGTTGCACAAGGGCTTGACGGGCCTGCTGAAAATCGGCGGCCCGGCTCAGATCCCGACCGGCCAGCACCTGTTCAATTCGCCAATCCAGCCACAGGGGGGCCTGCTCGATCAGGGTTTGCAGTTCAGCAACCGCTGGTGTCAGCGGGGCGGAGCCCCTGTGCTCCCGCAAAAATTCGTCGGCATCTTTGCCCTCAGGAAGGGTGAGAATGCGCAGCTCAATTTCTCCGCGCCGCGCTTGTTCTTCAATGGCTTCAATGGCCCGGCTGGCGGCGTTCAAACCGGCCCGATCCGCATCAAAATTGAGAATCAGTCGCTTCGATTGGGTGTAGCGCAGCAGGATCTTCACCTGGTGGGGCGTCAAAGCGGTGCCCATAGCGGCTACGGCATAGGCAACCCCCGCCTGATGCAGGGCGATGACATCGAAATAGCCTTCCACCACCAAGACTTGATCGGCTTTGGCAATGGCATCGCGGGCAAAGTTGAGACCATAGACCACCTGGCTTTTGTTGAAAAGCTCTGTTTCTGGAGAGTTGAGGTACTTGGGCTGTCCTGACTCCCCCAAGGCTCTGCCGGCAAACCCGATCACCCGCCCCTGCACATCGAAAATGGGCAGCATGATCCGGTTGCGAAAGCGGTCGTAGTGGCCGGATCCCTGCTGGCGGGGAACCAGCAATCCAGCCTCTTCTAAAAGTTTGACCGGTTGGCGCTTGTGGTTGACCAAGTATTCGTAGAGAGATTGCCAGCCGGGGGGAGCAAAGCCGATTTGAAATTTTTGCAAAGTTTCTTCGCTCAGGTGGCGGCTGTGCAGGTACTGGCGGGCGGCGGATCCTAGCTGGGAGCGGAGGGCATGCCGATAAAAATCGGCAGCCATGGCCAAAATCTCCAGCAGCTTTTCCCGGTGGGAGAGCTCCCGCTCATCAAGGGATCCCAAGGGCTGCGCCTCGGGATTGCGGGTGGGCAGAGGTATGTGGTATCGCCGCGCCAAGTGGCGCACGGCCTCAGCAAAGGAGAGATGCTCGGTCTGCATGACAAAGCGCAGCACATCTCCCCCTGCCCCGCAGGAGAAGCACTTGTAGATCTGCTTGCTGGGGCTGACCTGAAAACTGGGTTTGTGGTCGTTGTGGAAAGGGCAAAGCCCAACGAAGTTCTTTCCCTGCTTGCGCAGCACCACTTTTTCGGCCACCACTTCCACGAGGTCGGCCTTTTGGCGCACCAACTGAATGAAATCGGGGGGCAGACCGCTCATGGCTTCGGGGGATCCTGACCTTATAGTAGCCGGGGGAAACTCGACAGGCTGTCTTTTGACCTGGCCCAACGGGCTTGGGATAATGGGCGGGCCTTAAAGGCTAGTTTTCGGTCAGTCCCTGAGATGAAAATGCGAATGATCAACCTTTTTATCGGGCTTTTGGTGGCAGTATTTGCCCTCTTTTTAGGCCCGCAAATGGCTTCTGCTGAGCCTGATTTGGCCTTGGGAGCCAAGGTCTTTCAGGCCAAATGTGTGGGTTGTCACTTGAACGGGCGCAACACTTTGGTGGCAGCGAAAAACCTTTCTCTGGCGGCTCTTCATGAGTACCACGTAGACACCCCTGAGCTGATCCAGGCCCAAGTGAGAAACGGCAAAGGGGCCATGCCGGCTTTTGCCAAGATTCTCAAGCCGGAGGAGATCGAGGCGGTGGCGGCCTACGTTTTGGATCGCGCTGAGCACAACTGGAGTAGAGGCTAGTGTCCAAAGAGAGGACTCAAGATCCAGCCCTGCTCCAGGGGAGACCAGTGGAGCGGCTGCCTCACGAGCAGGGATGTGAAGGACAGGGATCCCGCCGCAAAATCTTGTCGGTTGGCGTGGGAGCCCATGGCTTGGTGGCGGTGGGCATTTCCGCCCATGGGGTGGTGGCCATCGGCGTGGTGACCCACGGCATCCTCTCTGTCGGCCTGGTGGCTATGGGAGCGCTCTCCTTCGGGCTGGTGTCGATGGGCTTGGCCAGTGCCGGCCTGGTGTCGATGGGCCTCTCCAGTTGGGGACAGCACAGCATGAGCATAACGGAATCCCACGGATCCCATCACCATCCCTAGGTTTTGACCAACAAACACTGCATTTTTCTCTTTCTCTACAGGTTTGTAAGGAGCATCTGCGAATGTTCAGTCTGCAAAGTTACTTGACCCTGGCCAAGAAATCTCTGCTGGCCCTGGGAATGAGTTGTTTGCCCCTTTCTTCTGCCTGGGCCCATGTCACCGTCCATCCCAAAGAGGCCACGGCGGGCAGCTATGCCAAGCTCACCTTTCGGGTGCCCCATGGCTGCGATGGATCCCCGACCGTGCGCCTGCGGGTGCAGATCCCGGAGGGATTCGTCTCTGTGAAGCCGATGGTGCATCCCCTGTGGAAAATCGAGACGGTCAAAAAGCCGCTGGAGACCCCCTATGAGTCGCATGGGAAGATGATTACCGAAACGGTTGCCGAGGTGATCTGGAGCGGCGGCTCGCTGCCCGATGAGTTCATGGATGAGTTCAGCATCAGCCTCAAGCTGCCGAATCGCCCCGGTGAGGTCATCCCCATCCCAGTGATTCAGGAGTGCGAGCAGGGCATGTACCGCTGGATTCAGGTGGCTCAGCCTGGCGAGGATCCCAACAGTTTGCCGGAGCCGGCTCCGCTGCTGAAGCTGACGGGTGGAGACAGTGGACATGGGCACGGCCACGGGCATGGACATGGGCATGGTCACGGTACCCGCTAAGCGGTCTGCTTAGGAGCATGTTTCATCCCAAAAGGGGTTTTGCTTGGATTTGGTCTGGGATCCTCTGCCTCTTGCTGTGGCTGGCCGGGATCCAGGCCGTTTTTGCCCATGCCAGCTTGCTATCCACCTTCCCGGAGGATGGGGCAGTGTTGCAGGAAGCTCCGGCCCAGGTGCGGCTTGTTTTCAATGAGCCGGTGCAGATCACACAGCTCCAGGTTTTAGACAGCAACGGACGAGCTCTGCCCTTGGAAAATCGGGTGACCAGGGGTGAGGCACCGCAGGGGGATTTGCCGCAGGGGATCCCCGAGGGAGTTTACATCGTCAGTTGGCGGGCCATTTCTGCCGATTCCCATCCGGTGAGTGGATCGTTTGCCTTCCAGGTGGGGGCAGCCGATCCTGGGCAATTGCAGGCGGCGAGGACAGCTCACGCCCAAGGAAGGGATCCCTTGT
This sequence comes from Thermostichus sp. MS-CIW-30, assembly GCF_054058015.1. Classification (NCBI taxonomy): domain Bacteria; kingdom Bacillati; phylum Cyanobacteriota; class Cyanophyceae; order Thermostichales; family Thermostichaceae; genus Thermostichus; species Thermostichus sp. MS-CIW-30. Next base: position 42,163 of record NZ_JBSRZW010000015.1, on the reverse strand, counting down.
ACTGGCCGCTGGTGGGGGTACGCTGGGGGATCTACTTGGGCAGCCTTTTTGTGGTGGGGGTGCTGGGCTGGTGGCGACTGTTGCGGGGGCAGCGGAGCAGTTTCGCCGATTCCGATCGCGTCAGCGGGGCGGAGCCCTTATCTTGGGCTTTTGCGACAGCTTGGATCACCCTCAGCTTGACCGTGGTGGCCTTCAGTCTGCATTTGGCCCAGCTCTACCCTTACTTTAATGGGCGAGAGCTGCTGCGTGTGATGCTTTCTCCCTACGGTTGGGGTACAGGACTGCGGCTGGTGGGGCTAGGGATCCTGATCTGGGCCTGTGAGGGAGGTGCCGTCTGGGCCAGCGGTATGGGGTCGGTGTTGGTGCTCGGCTCCTTTTTGCCCATTGGCCATGCTCTCACCAGTGAGCATCCGATGGGGACAATGGCGCTGCTGGGGCTGCATCTGGCCGGTTCAGCTTTCTGGTTGGGAGGGTTGTGGGGGCTGGAGCGCCTGCTGGGCAAGGAATCTGCTCCCTACCCATCTGTAGGCATCATCCAACGGTTTTCTGACGTGGCCACCTGGGCGGTACCGGGGCTTATCCTGGCGGGGGTGGGGATGGGTGGGATCCACCGCGGCTGGCACTGGGATCATCCCTACGGCCAGTATCTCTGGGCCAAGCTGCTGCTGGTGCTGATGATGGTGGGGCTGGGCGCCCACAACAAGTTTCGGCTGGTGCCGGGATTACAGCAAGGTGGACAGGCCGCGGGCCGGTCGCTGCGCCGGATCGTCCGCCTGGAGTTGGTGGGGCTGATGCTGGTGCTGGCCTTGACCAGCTTCCTGGTGGCCCAGGCTCCTCCCAGTCATGGAAGGCACGGCATGGGATCCCCCCTGGAATCAGGTTGGCAGACCAGTTGTGAAGAGAGCTTGAACTGGCCGGAAGGCAGCCTGCACCTGAGGATTCTGCCCTGTCGTCCTGGGGAAAATCAAATTCGGGCTGAGGTGAAGGGAGTCCCGGCCCAGGAATTGACCCTTGGGTTTTCCCTGCCAGAACACGGGATCCCCCCTCTACGCCGCACTGTAGCGCCGGATGGGCCTGGCCAATTTGTGGTGGAAAATGTGCCCCTAGCCCTGGCGGGGGAATGGCAGATCGAGGTGAGACTGCTGATCAGCGATTTTGAAGAGCGGCGAGGTCAGATCGCGGTTTCTCTCTGACTGAATTGTTACAGACATTGAAGATCGCGAAAAGAAAAAGCTGAAAAAGACCCTGGATAGGAGCTGTGGGTTGCTCCGCCCAAGGGCGTCGGCCTGTGGCAGAATCGAGCCAGCTCGTAGTGGCAAAAGGCTGCGCCGCTCAGGCGACTGGCTTGGCTATGGAAGACAAGATCAGAGCGGGAAGTGTGCTCAGGGGACGCTATCGCATTCTCCATCCCCTCGGGGAAGGAGGGTTTGGCGTAACCTACAAGGCGGTGGATCAAGACACCTTCGATAGCCCTTGCGTCGTCAAGCGCCTTCGCCCCCTCTCCACGGATCCCTATACGTTGGCCACGGCTCGCAAGCTCTTTGAACGGGAAGCCAAGGTTCTCAACCGGCTCAACCACTTCGACCAGGTGCCCCGCCTTTTGGCCCACTTCGAGCAGGATCAGGATTTTTACTTGGTGCAAGAGTTTGTTGCCGGGCATGATCTCAGCCAGGAGCTGATCCCGGGCAAGCCGCTGAGCGAGGCCGAGGTTTTGAAACTGTTGTGGGATATTTTGGAGATCCTGCGCCATGTACACGCCCACCAGATCGTCCATCGGGATATCAAGCCGGCCAACCTGATGCGCCGCGATGCCGATGGCAAGTTGGTGTTGATCGACTTTGGGGCAGTCAAGGAAGTGGGGCGGTTGGTCAGCCATGCCCCCGGCCAAACTCAGTTGGCGACGGTGATTGGCTCGGTTGGCTACATGGCGCCCGAACAGCTCAACGGCAAGCCCCAGCCCTGCAGCGACCTGTACTCCGTAGGGGTGCTGGCCATCCAAGCCCTCACCGGTCGTCCTCCCCATAAGATCCGGGATGATCCCCGCACCGGCCAACTGCTCTGGCGGGATTTGGTTCAGGTCAGCGAGGAGCTGGCCGAGATTTTGGATCGCCTGATCTGCCCCCACTGGCAAGAGCGCTTCCAGTCCGCTGCTGAAGTGTTGGAGGCGCTGCGGCCCCTGTTGCCTTTTCCCCAAGAGGCGACGCTCGGCGATGTTTCGGTGGATCAGGTTTTGGTGACGCGCCTGTTGGCCCGCGCACAGGAGAAAGCCCGCCAAGGGGATTTCCAGGGGGCGATTGCCGACTGTACGTTGGCCATTCAATTGGATCCCCAAAATAGCCGCGCCTACAGCCAGCGGGGCAGCGCCCGCTACAAAAGTGGGGACTTGGCAGGGGCCATCGCAGATTACACCCAAGTCATTCAACTGGCAGGGGACGCCCGCGCCTATTTCAACCGCGGCATTGCCCGCTACCGGCTGGAGGACTACGAGGGAGCTGTTGCCGACTACACCCAGGCTCTCGGCCTCAACCCACAATGGGCGGTGGCCTACTACAACCGTGGCAATGCTTACCGGCAACTCAATCAGCAGCAGCAGGCCATCGAAGACTATTCGCGGGCCATTGAGCTCAACCCGGAAGATGTGCGGGCCTATTTCAACCGCGGCGTGGTGCGCGGCCATCTGGGAGATGCGCAGGGGGCAGCAGCCGATTTTTCCGAGGTGATCAAGCGGGACCCTCAGGACGGGGAAGCCTACTTCAACCGGGGAGTGGCGCGGGTCCAGTTGTCAGATTTGCAAGGGGCCGTCGAGGACTACACCCAAGCGCTGCAGTTGGATCCTCGCCACGGCAAAGCCTATTACCACCGGGGCCTGGCCCGACAAGCGTTGGGGGATCCCCAAGGGGCCGTTGAAGATTTTTCTCAGGCCCTATCCCTACGGTCTGCTGAGGCCACTGAGCTACCTGAGGCAGAGGCGGCAGCCCAGGCGGATCTCTACTTGCAGCGGGCGATGGCCTACCTGAGCAGCAACGCCCTGGAGTCGGCGCTGGCCGATTGTGAACAGGCTCTCCGCCTGGATCCTAAGCTGTCGCGGGCCTATCTCTGCCGGGGCTTGGCCCGTCAGGGGCTGGGGGATCCCGGCGGCGCTCTGGCAGACTTCAACCGCGCCCTGGAGCTGGATCCCCAAATGGCCAAAGCCTACCTCAACCGGGGCATTGCCCACCTGGACTTGGGCAACATTGAAGCGGCTTTGTCCGACTTGAACCAGGCCATTGCTTTGGATCCCCAAGATGCCAGTGCCTACAGCAGCCGCGGGCGAATCCATTGGCTGTTGGGGGATCCCCTAGCGGCTCTGCGGGATTATACAGCTGCCCTGGAGCGGGATCCGCAGAACCCTCAGCTCTACCTCAACCGCGGCCAACTCCATGTTGAGCGGGAAGATTGGCCGGCAGCCTGTGAGGACTTCTCGCAGGTGTTGCAGTGGGCGGCGAGGCCTGGGATCCCACGCGGGCCGGAGCTGCTGGTTAATGCCCATCTGCGCCGCGGTATGGCACGGCAACGCTTGGGGGATTGGCAGGGAGCGCTGGCCGATTTCGACCAAGCTCTGCAAGGGGATCCTCAGTCGGGCTTGGCTTATTTCCATCGCGGCCAAGTGCGGGCTGCTCTGGGAGATGGGCTGGGGGCCATCCAGGATTACCACCAGGCTTTGGCGCTGGGGGTGGCAGTGGCCGAGGCGGATATCCGCCGAGATCTGGCGCGGGCCCAAATCCAGACGGGAGATCTGCAGGCGGCCTTGGAGCAGTTGAACGAGGCGGTGCGCTTGCAGCCGGAACGGCGGGATCTGCGCCAAGAGCGAGCTGAGTTGTGCCGACAGCTGGGCCGGTGGCCAGAGGCCATTGCCGACTACGACGAGGTGTTGCGGCAGGATCCTCAGGACTGGACGGCTTGGCTGGGACGGGGCATGGCCCATGGACAGGTGGGCAACTGGGATTCCGCCATTCAGGATCTCAGCCGGGTTTTGCAGCAGGATCCTGACCACAGGGAAGCGCTGTGGCACCGAGGACAAGCTCTGCAGCAGTTGGGTCAGACCGAAGCGGCCTTGCAAGATCTAAACCGTCTGCTGCAGCGGGATCCCCAACACAGGATGGCCCGCTTGGCCCGCGGCTCTCTGTTGTTGACGTTGGCGGTGCGCGGCACCGATGGCCCTACCAACCGTGCGGAGCAGGATCGCGTCAGCGGGACGGAGTCCTTGGAGCTGGGGTACTACGCGCAGGCTGAATCCGACTTCGACCAAGTCATCCAGGAAGAGGCCCAAGACGGGGAACAGTCCCGGCAGCTCTATCTGGAGGCCCACCTGAAGCGGGCCCAAGTCCGCCGCCTGCGCCACAACCTGGAGGGGGCAATAGCCGATTGGGATCGGGTCTTGGAGCTGGCCAGCCCAGGGGATCCAGAAGTGCTGGTCACCGAAGCCCTGTTGTATCGGGGCTTGTGTCGCCAAGAGAGGGGGGATCTGGCTGGGGCGTTGGCCGATTTCACGGCGCTGATCCAGCAGCAACCGCAGGCTTCTCAGGCTTTTGCTTTGCGGGCAAGGGTGCATCTGGCTTTGGGGGATCAAGAGGCGGCATTGGCGGATCTCAACCAAGCTCTGAGCCTCGACCAGAACTGGGGGGTGGCCGATGCTGCCCTGGCCTACCGTCAACGGGGGGATCTACACCGGCAGGCCAATTGCCCTGAGCTGGCCATTGCCGACTACACGCAGGCCCTGGCCTTGAACCCCCAGGAGCACTCTGCTTTGCTCCACCGAGCTCTCCTGTGGGATGGCGAGGGACAGACGGACAAAGCGATAGAAGACTACACCCGACTGCTGCAACTGGAGCTGGATCCCCAGGAGCGGGTCTGGGTTTTGAACAACCGCGGCTGGGCCTACGCCCAACAGGGGGATTTTTCGGCGGCCATCCGCGACTACGACCAAGCCATAACACTCTGCACTGCTGACGCGAGCGATAGGGATCCCTGCCACCTCAAGGCCCACCTCAACCGCGCCCTGGCCCGGACTGCCCTTGGGGATTGGCAGAGAGCCTGCCAGGATTTCCAGGCTGCCCTCCAGATGCAAGGGTACGAAGGTCGGCTTTTGGAAGACGTTATCGCTAGTTATTTCAAAATAGGTTGAGACACTTCCCAAAGGCTCCGCGCCGTCGCCGCGGCCACCTCCAACCTCTCTTAGAAATCGATGGGATTTGAATGGACAGTTAGAGGGATCGGCTCAAGCCCCCTCCGCCACTTCTCCCGTCTCGGGCCGCAGCAGCGGAAAGGCAATGACATCGCGAATGCTGGGGGCATCGCACAGCAGCATTGTCAAGCGGTCGATCCCCACGCCCAGGCCACCTGTGGGGGGCAGGCCGTATTCCAAGGCGGTGAGAAAGTCTTCATCCAGAAAATGGGCCTCTTCATCGCCGGCTGCCTTCAGGGCTGCCTGGGCCTCCAGCCGCTGCCGCTGATCCACCGGATCGGTGAGCTCTGAGTAGGCGTTGGCCGTCTCCCGCCCCACGATGAACAGCTCAAAGCGCTCTGCCAACCCCGGTTTGCTGCGGTGAGGCTTGGTGAGGGGACACACCTCCAGGGGATAGTCCAGAACAAAGGTGGGCTGGCGCAGGTGGCTCTCACAGCAGTGCTCAAAGGCTTTGACCAGCAACTTGCCAGGGGAGTCCTGGGGTGAGAGATCGGGGATCCCTTGGGCGGCCAAGGCCGGCAAGAGCTCTTCAGGGCATCCCTTTTCCACATCGATGAAAATGCCAGTGGCCTCCTCCACCAGCTCCTGCATCGTCACCCGTCGCCAGGGAGGGGTGAGGTCGATGGCTTCCCCTTGGTAGGTGAGCTGCAGGGATCCCCGCACCGCCAGGGCGGCGTTGCAGACCAGGGTTTCCGTCAGCTCCATCATGGTGTGGTAGTCGGCGAAGGCTTGATAGGCCTCTAGAGAGGTGAACTCCGGGTTGTGGCGGGTGGAAATGCCTTCGTTGCGAAAGACCCGCCCAATTTCATAGACCCGCTCGATCCCGCCCACCACCAGCCGCTTCAGGTGCAGCTCGGTGGCAATGCGCAAGTAGAGATCCAGATCCAGGGCGTTGTGGTGGGTAACAAAAGGCCGCGCCTCCGCCCCGCCGGGGATCACCTGCAACACTGGCGTCTCAATTTCCACAAAACCTCGCTCTTCCAGAGTCTGCCGCAGGGAGCGGATGATCTGGGCGCGGTCGAGCAAGGTCTGCTTGACCTCAGGGTTGACGATGAGATCGACGTAGCGCTGGCGGTAGCGTTTCTCCACATCCCGCAGGCCGTGCCACTTGTCCGGCAGCGGCAACAGCGCCTTGGTTAGCACCTGGTACTCGTCCACCCGCACCGACAATTCCCCTTTTTCGGTGCGCTTCAGGCAGCCCTTGGCCCCCAGCCAATCGCCCACGTCGAGGAGCTTGTCCAAGTTCTTGAAGGCCAACTCCCCCATCTGCTTCGTCAGCCGTTGCTTCTCCAGGTAAAGCTGGATGGTGCCGGAGCGATCCTGAAGGGTAAAGAAAGCCAGCTTGCCCATGACCCGCCGCGCCCGGATCCGCCCGGCCACCGCCACCTGCACATCCTCCCGCTCGCCGCCGGGCTCTAGGTCGGCAAATTGCTCCTGCAGCTCGGCAGCCAGATGGGTAACAGGAAAAGAATAGGCATAGGGCGGGATCCCTTGTTCCCGCAGGTGTTGGGCTTTTTCCAGGCGGGCGGCCCGTTGGGCGGCTTCGCTGCTGCTGGGGAGAGTGGACATGGCGGTGGATAGGCAATGGACAATGGAAGCCCCGTTAGGGACGGGATTTTTCAGGCTGCCGGCGGTGCGATCGCGTTAGCGGGACGGAGTCCTTTGCCGTGGGAACGCAGCAGCTCCAAAAGGGCTTCGGCCCGTTGGCGTTCTGCCTCAGCGCGCTGTTGTTCCAGAGCAGCCTTTTCTTCGCCGGTGGGCAAAACCTGCCCCTCCCGATCACACCAGCGTAGCCATTCGGTATTCACGACCTCAAAGGATCGCTGCCAGAGGGTTAAGCCCAGCCCGATCGCGTTAGCGGGACGGAGTCCTTTCGCGTTAGCGGGACGGAGTCCTTTGTCCTCCAGCCATGTGGACGCGAAGGGGACAAACTCACCTCCCCGCCGCTGAAAAAGGGCCAGAGGGGATCCCTGCAGTTCCCTTAGTTGCCGCAAGGGAGAGGCTACGCCCGCTGTGCGATCGTAGACCGCGTAGTAGCTGACGCCGGCGCGGGCATAGTCTTTGCGTTTGCGGCCCAGCTGATACATTTACGCTGAACACTGCTGAACATCACTGTTCAACTATGCAGCGATAGCATTCTGTTTGTTTCCAACCAGAATGGCGGTATCCCGCAAAGCTTTGAGTAGAATACCCAAAGCGCAGTTTCCGTGTCGTCTTACTACCAATTTTCTGCTTTGCTTTGGCTACCATGTTGGCAGACTCGAAAGTAAACAGAAAGATCAACTGGTAGTAATCCGTACTGAACATATTATACATTATTTTCAGTATAGTTGAGCTTATTATTGACTAGAGTCATGCTCTTCCCCTTTGCGCTTGGAGACAATCTCAATGACCACATCCGGCGGCTTACCCATCTCCCAGACCAGGTAGGTGCGATCTTCCTTGCGCTCAAAGCTGGCGGGGGGAGCCACCTCCAGGCTGAGCGTCACATCGGGCATCAGGGGAGGCAGTTTGAGGGCAGAGAACAGGCCAATATTGGCTGTGGCCAAAAAGGGGATCAGCTCCCCCGTGTCTTCGGCCTTGGGCTGGAAGGAGGCGTAGAGAGCGCTGGTGAGCAGGCGCTGCAGCTTTTTGGAGAGAATGCTGTCCGCGGGCTCATCATCCTCGATGACCAGGTCACTAATATCCGGTGGCTCTGGCAGAGGAAATGCCGCCTCCGGCATCGAGGGCTGGACTGGGCTGGAGGGTGCGGAAACCATGCTCACCGGGATCCGTTGCTGGTGTTGCTAACTGAGGGCTGGGGTTTGACTCATGCTACTGAGCTGTTCGCGCAGCAGGCGTAACCTTTTTTGAGAGTAACAAAAGTCTTCGGGAAAGTGATGAAGGCACCACCAGAGCAGCCGACGATGTTCCTGCAGCAGGCGTAGCCTCTGGAGATAGGGCGCAGCAAAACCCGGCGACGGGATGAAGTGCAAGGGGATTTTCTTGGGCAACTGCCCTCATTCTGGGCTCTGGGAACCGGGCAGAGCCACGAGCAGAGCCTCCAGCACCCGCTGCACCCGGCTCAAGCGCAATCCATAATCTGACAAAACGGGACTGTTGGGAATGATGGCGTGGCGAAACCCCAGTTTGCTGGCTTCTTTCAAGCGCTGCTCCAATTGGGCCACCGGGCGCACCTGTCCTCCCAACCCCACTTCGCCGATCAAGACCGTCAAGGGATCCACCTGTCGATCCCGGAAGCTGGCGGCCACAGCCACTGCCACCCCTAAGTCGGCAGCTGGCTCGGCTACCTGAATGCCGCCGGCAGAGGCGATGTAAGCATCGTATTTGGAAAGCGGGATCCCCACCCGTTTTTCCAGCACGGCCAAGATCTGCAAAAAGCGGTTGATTTCAATGCCGGTGGAGGTGCGGCGGGGGGAGCTGTAGCTGGTGGGGCTGACTAGGGCCTGCACTTCCACCACCAAGGGGCGGGTGCCCTCGCAGGCAACGATGGTGGCTGTTCCGGGCATGGCCTGATCCCGGCTACTCAAAAAAAGCTGCGAGGGGTTCTCCACCTCCACCAAGCCAGAGGCGGTCATCTCAAAAACACCCATTTCCTGGGCTGCCCCAAAGCGGTTTTTGACGGCGCGCAATAGGCGGTGGCTTTGGAAGCGATCCCCCTCAAAGTACAAGACCGTGTCCACCAAATGCTCCAGCACCTTCGGCCCGGCCAGGGATCCGTCTTTGGTAACATGGCCTACAATCAGCAGAGCCACCCCCAGTTTTTTGGCCAGCCGCATTAACAGGCCGGTGCATTCCCGCACCTGGGAAACGGATCCCGGCGCCGAGGTGAGTTGCCCCCAGAAGATGGCTTGAATGCTGTCGATCACCGCCACCTGCGGTTGCAGAGCCTGGATCTCCGCCACGATGGCCTCCAGGTCGGTCTCGGCCAAGAGGTAGAGCTGCTCGCTTTCCACCCCCAGCCGCTCGGCGCGTAGCTTGATCTGCTGGGCTGATTCTTCCCCCGACACGTATAAGATGGGCCCGCTCTTGGCCAGGTGGGCAGCGCTCTGCAGCAGCAGGGTGCTCTTGCCAATGCCCGGATCCCCGCCAATCAACACCAGGGATCCCGGCACAATGCCACCTCCCAACACCCGGTCAAACTCGCCATAGCCGGAGGAGAGGCGAGGGTGGCGATCTGAGGAGACCTGGGAGAGGGGGAGGGCCGACCGGGGGATCCCATTGGCGCGGTTGGACCTAGGAGCGAGGGCTTGGGCCCGTGGGGACTTGGCCGCTGGGGCGACGACCACTTCCGTCAGGGTGTTCCAGGCGCCGCAATGGTCGCAGCGGCCCAAAAACTTGGCATAGCGCTCGCCGCACTGGCTGCACTCCCAGACGGTTTTGGCCTTGGCCATAGCCGGGGACTCCTAGGCCTGGGGAGCAGCGGCGACAGGGAGGGGCACCTCCGGCAAGACCAGGGATCCGCACTGGGCGTGGTGGCGCAGCAGATGGTCGCAGAGGACCAGGGCCACCATCGCCTCCACCATCGGCACTGCCCGCGGCAAGACACAGGGATCGTGGCGTCCCCGCGCCGCCAAAACCGTCTCTTGCCCATTGAGGGTGACGGTGTTTTGAGGCTGGCGAATGGTGGCAGTGGGCTTAAAGGCTACCCGCAGGACGATGTCTTCGCCGTTGCTGATGCCCCCCTGGATGCCGCCGGAGCGGTTGCTGCGGGTGCGCCAGCCGCCGGGGGTCATGTAAAACTCGTCGTTGTGCTGCTTGCCCGTCAGGTAGGTGCCGGCAAACCCCGAGCCAATCTCAAACCCCTTGCTGGCTGGCAGGGACATCACCGCCTTGGCCAAGTCGGCCTCCAGCTTGTCAAACACCGGGGATCCCAGCCCGCGCGGCACCCGGCGGGCTACACACTCCACCACTCCCCCCAGCGAATCCCCTTCCCGCGCCGCCTCCTCAATTTTTTGGATCATGGCCGCCGCCGCTTGGGGATCGGGGCAGCGGACGATGTTGGCCTCCACCTGCTCTGCAGTTACCGAGCTGGGATCCACCTGGGCTTCCACGTCTTTTACCCGCTGCACGTAGGCCAGGATCTCCACCCCTGCCGCTAGGCGCAGGATCTTCTTGGCAATGGCCCCGGCAGCCACCCGGCCAATGGTTTCTCGCGCTGAGGCCCGTCCGCCCCCCTGCCAGTTGCGGATGCCGTACTTGGCCTGGTAGGTGGCATCGGCATGGGAAGGGCGGAAGGTGGTGGCCATCTCCTGGTAGTCCTGGGGGCGGGCATCCTGGTTGCGCACCAGGATGTGGATGGGGGTGCCCAGCGTAAAGCCCTGAAAAACCCCGGAGAGGATCTGGCAGCGATCCGCTTCCTGGCGGGGCGTCGTGATGGGGCTCTGGCCAGGACGCCGCCGATCCAGCTCTGCCTGAATGTCGGCCTCGCTCAAGGGCAGCCGCGGCGGGCAGCCATCCACCACCACCCCCACCGCCCCCCCGTGGGACTCGCCATAGGTGGTCACGCAAAACAGGACACCGAAGGAGTTGCCGTTGGCCATGGGATCCCCAAGCAAGAAGCCGTTACTCGCAGGCGGCTGGGAGAGACTGTTTTCTATTCTGCACTAGGGGAGTGGCGGGCAGTGCGGTGCAGCTGGCGGCAGCCGGCAATTCCCCGCAACACCAGGTGGGGATCCCAGCGCAGCTCTGGGTCAAGCGGGCCCAAGTGAGGGTGGAGCCACTTCCCATCCCCGCCGGTCAGCAGCAGGGGGCCTTGGGGAAAGCGGCGACGCCAGTCGGCAATGAACTCGCGCAAGCCAGCCAAGAGGGTGTGGAGGATGCCGCTGCGGATGGCAGCCACGGTGTCGTTGGCCCAGCGAGGGGGCAAGGGATCCTGCGGATCCCACTGCACTTTGGGCAGCAGGGCTGTGTGATCAGCCAACGCCTGCGCCTGCAACCCCAGGCCGGGCAAGATGGCCCCTCCCACCAGGGATCCTTCAGAGTCAGCTCCTGTGAGGGTCAGGGCAGTACCCGCGTCGATCACCAAACAAGGCCAGCCGTAGTGGATCCCGGCAGCCCACAAGGCCAAGGCCCGATCCAGCCCCAGCCCTGGGTAGGGATCCCGCAGCGGCACCTGCGACAGCTCCAACTGATGCACCCAGGGCGATGCTGGCGGCAGGGGGGCAGAGCCCACAGGAGCCAGCCACAGCTCTGTCTGCTGCGGCCAGGACAAGGGCTGGTGAGCAGGAAACCGCTCCACCTTCACCAGGGTCTCCTCCACAAACCAACCCCAGCGCACGTGAGTGTTGCCCAGCACGGCTGCCAGCCACTCACGACAACAGTGCGAAGCGTTGAGATCTGCCCCCTCCTCAAAACTCATGCAACAGCTCTGCCTCCACGCGAAACAGCTCCACCGGCTGGTCGGCAGGGATCCCGGCCAACCTCTTAGCGGTAGCAAGCTGCCATTCTGTCGTCAAAGCCTCTCCCGGCAGCAACACCGCTCCCCGGGTTCCAGAGCGGACAAATAGGCCCATGCGGGTGGGATCCACCTGCTCCACAGCGGCAAAAGGACTCCGTCCCGCCGACGCAATGGGCACCACCCGCCGCACAATGGCTACCTGAATGGAGGCCGACTCCAGCTCCCCGGGTTGCAGAGGTACGTAGCGCCAATCGCGGGTGACTGCCCCCACCGCCGCCCGGATGGTGGCCCTGACCAGGTCCTCGCCGCTGGGATCCAAGCTGCCCCAGCAGCCACGGGGCCGACCCTCTGTACTCACCGTTACAAAAACCCCCGCAGAGCGCCGCCAGTGGGGCGGGATCTCCTCTGGAGGTGGCAGCACCTGGCCGGTGGCGAAGTAGTAGGCAATGGCCTGACGCGCCAGCGCCGGCAGGGTGTCAGGGAGAGGTTGTCGCCGGCTGGGAGAGGGGATCCCTTCTGAATCGGACTCCGTCCCGCCAGTGCGATCCCGTAAGCGGTGCGAGGCACCCATGGACTCCGGCGGAGGAACAGGGGCAGTTGTCTCAGAAGGCTGCGGCAGGGATCCCGTCCACAAGCCCAGCCCCGCAGCCAGGAGCAGGCCGATCGCGTTAGCGGGACGGAGTCCAATCGCGTTAGCGGGACGGAGTCCAATCGCGTTAGCGGGACGGAGTCCTTGAAGACCCAGCAATCGAACCGTGAAGTGAACTCGGCAGGTGAACACCCAAGAGAATCCCGTTGGTGGTCACAACAACCGTACTCTAAAAGCTACGTCCCCGCTGCTGCAAATACTTGAAAACGGTGTTTAGATCCTTGTCGCCGCGCCCAGAACAGTTGACCACCACCCGCTGCTGAGGGCCGATCGCGTTAGCGGGACGGAGTCCTTGCTGCGGGGCCAGGGTTTTCAGATAGGCCAGAGCGTGGGCTGTCTCCAGGGCGGGGATGATCCCCTCCAGGCGCGACAGCAGCAGCAGCGCTTCCACCGCTTCGTCGTCAGTAACCGCGTAGTACTCGGCCCGCCCGATTTCTTTTAGGTAGCTGTGCTCGGGCCCTACACCGGGGTAATCCAAGCCGGCGCTGATGGAGTGGGCCTCCTGCACCTGCCCTTCTTCATCCTGCAGTAGGTAGCTCATGGCTCCATGCAGGACTCCAATCCGACCGCGGTTGAGGGTGGCAGCGTGGCGGGGCGTGTGCAGCCCTTCTCCGGCGGCTTCGATGCCGATCAGTCGCACCTGGGGATCCCGGACAAACTCGTTAAACAGGCCCAGGGCGTTGGATCCACCCCCCACACAGGCCAGCAACACATCCGGCAGCCCTCCCCATTTTTCCTGGCACTGCTGCCGCGTCTCCTGGCCAATGACATCGTGAAAGGCCCGCACCAGCTTCGGGTAAGGGTGGGGCCCCGCCACCGTGCCGATGACGTAGTGGGTGGTCTCCACGTTGGTTACCCAGTCGCGGATGGCCTCGGAGAGGGCGTCTTTGAGGGTGCGCGTGCCCGATTCCACTCCCCGCACCTCAGCGCCCAAAAGGCGCATCCGCTGCACATTGGGGGCCTGCCGCTCCATATCCAGCGCCCCCATGTAGATGACGCATTCTAGGCCAAAGCGGGCGCACACGGTTGCCGTGGCCACCCCATGTTGGCCGGCGCCAGTCTCGGCAATGATCCGCCGCTTGCCCATGCGCACCGCCAGCAGCACTTGGCCAAGGGCGTTGTTGATCTTGTGGGCGCCGGTGTGGTTGAGATCTTCCCGTTTGAGGTAGATCTGCGGGCCGCCGTAGTATTCGGTTAGCCGCTGGGCAAAGTAGAGGGGGCTGGGCCGCCCAACAAAATCCCGCAGCAGGCTGTGAAACTCGGCGCGAAAATCGGGATCCCGCCAGTGATGCTCAAAGGCTTCCTCCAGCTCCGTTAGGGCGCTCATCAGGGTTTCCGGCACAAACCGACCCCCAAACGGCCCAAACCGCCCCTGGGGATCCGGACGCACTTGAGGGTCGAGAGGATCCAAAACACGAGGGGGAGAAGCAAGAGGAGCTGAGGTCATGGCAAAATCCGTCCGGGCCTTGCAGCCTGCAATAAGAGATTGAGACGAGCTTTCCCATTCTACAGAAGTTGGGAACTCGAGAAGGGGGGGTGGCCAACCTCTCCTCTCTTTTCCTGCCGTTCTCCCCCAACAGGGATCCCGAACAATTGTCTTTGAACAGGGGGCTTCCAAGGATTTTTAAGATGAGGCCGTCAGGTTTGGGTGGCCTATGGACGAACATCTACAAGAGTTGCTGCGGCAAGAAGATCAAAAAAGAGCGGATGCAGAAATTCGTCGTACCTATGCCCTTTCTCAAAAGTCTCAGGGGGTGGCGATCTTTTTGTCCATTCTGCTTGCTTTTGCAGCCTACATTTACACGCGGCGGTGGAAAGCTCTGATGATCTTTCTGGGGTGGTGTCTCTTCATCGGCGTGTTGTTTAGCGACGAAGAAGGAGAGGTTTCTCTCCCTGGGCTGTTTCTGGCCTCCACCTGGGCAGCAGTAGACAACTGCGGCGCTATCCAGCGGGCAAGAGAAGAAATTGAACGGCTGCGCTCCGGCCAAAACCCTGATGTTGATCGGCAAACTTAAACTTGGTCGACAAAACAAAATAGTGGCCCAAAAATCGGTATTTTATTTCAAACTCTCGAAAAAGATGCTATACCTACTATTTCAAGTGGCACCCAGATACAAGCGGCGCAACCGACCCATTCTCAACGGCAGTGAAACTTGGATTCCTATTCCCTTTGTCTTTTGGGAAAGAGCTTGGACAAACCAAATTCTGTCCCCCTAGGAGAGGGGCTGGAGGTGAGAGAGCTTAGGATAGCTACAGATTAGAGCAATCAAAACCATGAAGTCTGCTGCTCGCCTAGCTTGTCTGCTTGCCGGACTGATCCTAGGAGCGGGGATCCCCGTCATTGCTCCCGCCCCCGCCCTTCCCGTTGCCCAAGCCGGTTTCCGGCCCTATCTCAATGCCCGCTTTGGCTACCGCATCGACTACCCGGCAGACTTCATTCCGCAAGGGGAATCGGACAACGGCGATGGCCAAGTGTTTCTCGGTCAAGACGGGGCTGAGCTGCGCGTTTGGGGTGGGTACAACATTTTTCAAGCAACGCCCGCCAGCGCCCTGCAGGAAGAACTTCGCCGCAGCCGGGAAAACCAGCGCCAGGTTACTTACCAAGCTGTTGGCCGGGATTTCTTTGTGGTCTCCGGCTACGAGCCCGTTCGTGTCAGCGGTGCGGAGCCCTTTGGCCAGCGGATTTTCTATCTCAAAACAGTTGTCCGCCCTTCGCTGCAAGCTGGCTTTGAGTTCGTGTACCCGGCCAGCCGGCGCGAGCGCTATGACCGAGATGTGGAAGCTATAGCCCGTTCCCTGCGCCTTGCCGATCCCTGAGCTAGACCCAAGTTGGGGCATGATCGTAGGGATCCCTGGCAAAAACGATGGTGAAGAAACCTCTGGATGATTGCCTGCTGGAGCGGATGCGGGTTGTTGGCCTGTCTTCTTGGCGCGCTTTACAGGCCCAAGCGGGGATCAGCCGCCGCGCCCTTGATCAGGTGCGCCGAGGGAAGTGGGGATCCCTGCGCCTGGAGCAACTGCAAAAGTTGGCTGCCGCTCTGCAGTGGGATTTGGGATCCCTGCTGCGCCTCAACGGGAATGACAAAATGGAATCCACCGATTCATCAGAAGTCCTCTTCTCTCTGCTGCAGCCGTTGCTGACCAGCTACCCCACTGTCCGCCAGATTGCCCAGCGCAAGCCCGATTGGCCGGCCCAAAACGTGACAGCTCTGTTTCGCTCCTTAGACGCTCTGCTGCAGCGCTGGGGGTATGAGCCCATCGGCAACCCCCTGGAGTCCGTCCCCTTTGATCCGCAACTGCATCAACCGGATCAGCTGGATATTCAAAAGGGGGATCCCGTTTACATTCGCTTTGTCGGCTACCGTCGGGGAGATCACATCCTTTGCCCGGCCAAAGTCAGCCGTTCCCTGCCTGGAGGATTGAGCTGATGGCACCTGCCCCCAAAGCGACCCTAGCCATTGATTTTGGCACCAGCAACACGGTGGTGGCAGTTTGGGATCCCGCCCAAGCAGTGCCCCGTCTCCTCACTCTTCCCGGCCTCTCTCGCCCAGACCACTCGGCTATTCCCAGCTTGGTCTACGTGAAGGGAAAAGGCCAGCTCCTGGTGGGGGAAACCGTGCGCGCCGGTCGGTGGGGGGCAGTGGATCCGCAACGGCTGTTTCAGGGGTTTAAGCGGGACTTGGTGGCGGAGTTTGTCCCTCCGCCGCGAGTTCTAGATGGAGAGCGCTACGACGCCGAGAGGGTGGCCCAAGCTTTTTTGCAGACGGTGATGGAAGCTGTCCCGAAAGAACACCTGCAGCCGCAACAGCTGGTGTTCACCGCCCCTGTCGGCTCTTTTGAGCGCTACCTCAATTGGCTGCGGGGAGTGGCCAGTGCCTGTGGCTGGGATCCCGTTCAAATTGTCGATGAAGCCACGGCAGCAGCCCTAGGCTATGCGGTTGGCCAGCCGGGATCCCTAGTGCTGGTGGTGGATTTCGGCGGCGGTACCTTGGATCTCAGCTTGGTGCGCACCCTCGCTCCCCAAGCGGGTAGCCCTGTCCTCAAAGCGGAGGTGATCGCCAAGGCCGATGCCTATGTGGGCGGGGTGGACATCGACATTTGGATTGCCGACTACCTACTGCAGCAACTGGGGCTAAGCCGACAGCAAATTGGAGCTCTGGGCTGGCTCAACCTCCTAGAGCAGGCAGAACAGCTCAAGATCGCCCTTTCCACTCAGATGGAAGCGGTGGGCAGTTGGTTTGACGACGAAGCCCTCACTGCCCATGAGTTGAAGTTAAGCCGGCAGGAGCTGGAAGAGATCCTGGAAGCTCGTCAGCTTTTGGATCAAATCCGCCAGTGCCTAGACGACGTTCTCCTCACCGCCCAGGCGAGGGGATTGGGCAAGAACCAAATTGAGCAGGTGCTCTTGGTAGGAGGCAGCTCCCAACTGCCAGCAGTTCAAGAGCTGCTGCGCTCCTACTTCGGCAAAAAGAAAGTGCGCTGCGAACGCCCCTTCGATGCTGTGGCCCTGGGCGCCCTGCAGGTGGGCCGCCAGGTGAAGCTGGAGGATCGCCTGCACCACAGCTATGCCCTCCGCCTCTGGGATCCCTTGCAGAAGAGCTACATCTACTACCCCCTCTTCGAACAGGGCAGCCCCTATCCCTGCCGACGGGCTGAGCCCTTGATCCTGCAAGTGGCCAACGACGGACAAACGGAGATTCGCCTGGAGGTGGGCGAAGTGGCCCAGGTGGCCCAATCGGAGGTGGTTTACGACGAGCTGGGGCGGATGAGCAGCCGGCAGCTCACCCGGCAAACCGATTTCCGGTTCCTGGCCCCTCTCGGATCCCCAACCGTTCGCGCTACTTCGACGGAGTCATCACCAATTTGTCTGGCCCGTTTGCAGCCCCCTGGCCGCGTGGGAGAGGATCGCCTTCGCGTCGAATTTGCCATTGATAGCTCGCGGCGCTTGTTGGTCACCATCACCGACCTGCAAACTCAGGCGCTCTTGGCAGAGGCCCAGCCTGTAGCCACCTTGAGTTAAGAGACGAAAGTAGAGAGAAGAGAGCGTCTTCACTGCAACGGAAGACAAAGAAAGCAATGTAAAGGGCACGACATGGCCACGATTCCCAACTCTCATCTCCCCTTGTGAGAGAGGGGTCGGGGGCTTGAGGAGAGTAGAGAGCGGTTGCGCCGACGGCGTGGGGTCTCAGGGGAAGGATCTCAATCATTGATATTGTTGATATTGATTATTGATTGAGAATGGCTGCATATCCAGTGATCTCTGTAGCGACTTGATGAATAATCTGAGCGATGGGATATGAATCTGATTTGCGTTTAACTACACTTCTTCTCTTGAGCTACCTTGGGAACAAATCTTGCTCTTGTCACCACCGCCCCATTTTGCCCGTCCTCCCCTCGACTTTATTCCGCCCGCCTATAGCGCCTGGGTGCTACGGCTCGTCCACGGGATCCTGCCCCTGCTCTTGCGGGTGAGGGTGCGGCGCTGGCTTCCTTCCGGCATTGCCAAAATCGAGGCCACAGGGGCGGAGATCTTGGCGCGGCTCTACCACCAGTTCCAGGAGGGTCAAATTCGCCTAGTCCTGGCTTTCCGACATGTGGAGGTGGATGACCCGCTGGTGGGCCTGTACGTTCTATCTCGCCTGGTGCCCGAAGCCGCCCGTCGACAAGGGATCCGCCTTCGAGAACCCCTTCACGCCCATTTTCTCTACGACCGGGGCATGCCCCTCTGGGGAGGGGAATGGCTGGGGTGGCTGTTGTCTCGCCTGGGCGGGATCCCTATACGCCGCGGTCGGAGGGTGGATCGGGTGGCGCTAAAGGCGGCCCGGCAACTGCTCCTGGATGGGCAATTTCCCTTTGCAATCGCCCCAGAAGGAGCCACCAACGGCCACAGCGAACGGATCAATCCCCTGGAACCGGGAATGGCTCAGCTGTGCTTTTGGTGCGCCGAGGACCTGGCCAAAGCTGGTCGCTCAGAGACCGTCATTTTGCTGCCCATTGGCATTCGGTACTACTACACGGATCCCTCCTGGACGAAGCTAGAGCGCCTGCTGGCGCGCCTTGAGCACCTGAGTGGGTTGACGCCTCCGAAGCCAGAGCCAAGATCCTCCAGGAGCCCCAACCTTCGCTACACCCAGCGGATCTGCCGCCTAGCCCAGCATCTCCTGGGACAACTGGAAGCTTTCTACGACCTACCTCCCTTCATCTCTGGGAGAGATGAAGAAGAACCACGGATAGAGCAGAGGCTAGCCCCTGGCCACTTTAACGCTCGCCTGGAGCGGCTGCTCCACAGAGCCCTGGAAACCGCAGAGACCTACTTTGGCCTATCTCCCCAGGGGGATTGGAACAGCCGCTGCCGCCGCATTGAAGAAGTCGCCTGGATCCAGATTTACCGAGAAGAATTGCGGCATCCTGGATCCCTGTCTCCCCTGCAGCGGGGGTTGCTCGACTGGAAAGCCCACCAGGCAACGCTCTACCTGCAGCACATGCGCTTGGTGGAAAGCTGTGTAGCCGTCCAGGAAGAGTATTTGCTGAGCAAACCCTCTTTTGAGCGGCTGGCAGAAACTGCCCTCATTCTATTTGATGTGCTGGCCCGCCTTCGAGGGGAATCCTACCCAGCCCGCCCTCGCCTAGGCTGGCGGGGGGTTCACGTGACCGTCGGGGATCCCATCTCCGTTAGCGAGCGGTTAGAGCGGTATTGCCGAGGCCGCCAGGAAGCCAAACAGGCGGTGACCGAGCTAACTCAGGATGTTTTTTCTTTCCAATTTCTTTCTTTTTCTTCCAATTTCTAGGGATCCCCCAAAGGGGGAACCAGCTTAGGTGAGAAGCCTGGCACTACTGCCGAGAGACTGCTGAAAGATAAACCACCTTCCCATCATAGAACAGAGCTGAGCCTTGGTCGCCCCGCTGGGACTCTGCTCGGTACTCCCAGCAGCAATAGGAACTCACTGTGGTTTTCCACAACCAGGTGAGGTACTGCTCCGGCCTCGCTCACCTCGGTGATGGTTGCTTCCTGGGTTTGCAGATCTGGAAGGCGATAGGCAACTTCCTGCTCCCCCTGAGAAAAGAGAGGGAAAACCTGGAAACTGCCCTCTTGAATGGGATCCCCAATACGCAGGGTTGGAAAGTTAAGGCTGGCCATCGACTCCTCCTTCTCGTTGAAGTTGCAAGGGTGTTGCGGAAGCTGCCCTTCCCCTTGTTGGCTTGGGATCAGCTCGCCGGATCCTGCTCCAATCTAAAGTCCTTTGGAAATGCTCCCTTCC
The DNA here is from genome assembly GCF_054058015.1 of Thermostichus sp. MS-CIW-30. NCBI lineage: Bacteria > Bacillati > Cyanobacteriota > Cyanophyceae > Thermostichales > Thermostichaceae > Thermostichus > Thermostichus sp. MS-CIW-30. The sequence continues at coordinate 22,631 of NZ_JBSRZW010000015.1, read as the reverse complement.
TAAAAAAAAGAGGTGAGGGGACAGCCTTCGCCTTTCGGGACTCTGGTAGCGCGGATGCAAATCATCCTGACCAAAAGAGAGGGATCCCTAAAAAAGGGATCCCTGCCTCAATATCTGGGGTTGATCTCTAGCCTGAAATAATTGAAATTAATCAGCACTAGTGAGTATCAAAGCACTCCGGGACTAGTCCCGCTCAATGTACAAAAAAAGCACTGCCATGCCTACCGCAGGAAGCAGCCAACCAACAATGGGGATAAAAATCCAAGGAAGATAAGCAGCAGCGTAAGAACCGGTCATGATTTTGCTCCTCTCAAGTGATGTGACAAACTTGACAACTAATTCACCAACCCTCGAAAGATGGCGTCGATCCCGGCAAAGTTCTCCAGCAGGAAGTAGGCAGCAAACACTCCACCCATACCTCCCAAGAAAAATCCTGCCGTCAGATCCCCCCAACCCCGAGCTGTAGCCAGAGGAGCGGCCCCCGGTGTTTCCGGCTTGTTTCCGAAGGTAACGCTGCCATAGGCCGACATGCAGGCGGTTCCCAGCAGCACAATCGCCATCGCCGTAACCAGCCCGCCTAAGTTAGCTGCCTCAGGGTAATCCCGCAGCGGCCCCAGCACAATTTCTGGCCCTACCAAGAAATAGCCATGGGCCAGCCCAATTTCCAGCCCCCGCAACAGCGGCGATAAGCCAGGACGGTTGATGGGGAGATTGTTGATAAACAGACGGGTGACAGGAGAATCGCTGATGGGCGTCGAAAGATGCCCCTCGCAGGGATCGTCGTTAAAGGTGCGAATGTAATCCATGTCCGAATGTCCTGCCTGGAATTTTGCGATTCATTCTACGGGGCCTAAGTTACCCTCTCGGCAACCACCACCCGGATCGTTAAAAAAGTTCATGCTCGCTTAACACAGAGATAGCTCTTCTAATTGAGACATAAGTTTGAGACATTCCCTCGCAGAACCTGTCCTCAGCAATTCGCGCTCTTGCCCATGATCCCTGACCTGCTAACGCGAACTTCACCCTCTCCAGGGGGAGAAGAGAGAAGTCCAGATTCACCGCCTGGTTGTAACCAGTGGTGAGGAATAGCGGCAGCTTTTTCGGACTGTGTATTGAGTATTATGTGTATTGAGTATTAAGTTGAGTATTAAGGTCTGCAATGAAGTGGGATCCCTGCTGGGCAAGGGATCGATATTGCGCTGTGGTAGGTAGCCCCGAAAAAAGTGGTAGATACACTGGCCATGGGTCAACAAAGCCTAACTGAATTCGGCTAGGTCGTAAAAACCATGGGACCCTTTACCCCTACCTATTGGGGGCTACTACCAGACCGAAAACCTCAAACCTACAGACTAGAGCCTAGGCCCACATAGGAGCCATAGAAAAAGAGCCCAACTACCGTGATCACACCCAAACCGGCAACCACAGCCACTATCCACAAAGGGATCCTTGCTTGACTGGTCATAGCAACTGGTCTCCAAAAAAGACAGAACTAGCAGCAATTACATTCTCAGTAAACTTAGCAAAGGGGAGCAAGGGCTAGCCAAAAGCCAGCATTGTCCCCTGCGCTCTTTCCCAACTCCAAGAGCAGAGTGGGATCCTGGCCTCAGTTGAGAAAGTAGCTGGAGAACAACAGCCCAACCACAAACACCAGCAGCAAACCCAGGTAAAGGGAAGTGCGGTTTAGCTCCACCGGTTGGGAGTTGGGATTCCTTTCGGGTTGATCAGCCATTGGGTTCACCGTTGAATAAACTGCATTGCAGCAATAGCTCCCAAGAAGAAAACAGTTGGGATCGCCAAGGTATGTACCGCCAGCCAACGGACGGTAAAAACAGGGTAAAAAACGGGTTCATCAGATTTAGTGGCCATAGATATCACCCTACGCAAAAAGCTCAATCAACTTACAAATTGCAACAACGAATAGTCCACTTACCCACGGGCACTCCTAGCGAGTCAGCCTCTCCAGCTCCTCCAGAGCATTGAAGCGATCGCTAACGATCGGCAACTCCTGGCGCTCTGCCGTGAAATACTCATTGGGGCGCGGGGTGCCAAAAATATCATAGGCCAGGCCAGTGCTCACAAAAAGCCAGCCTGCCAAAAACAAAGCGGGAATGGTCAGGGCGTGAATAACCCAGTAGCGGACACTGGTAATGATATCGACAAAAGGTCGCTCTCCGGTGCTGCCAGCCATGAAACTCCTCCCTAGGGTAGGGGCAAAAGTGCTTTCTGAACTTTCTGAGTCTATAACACAATGATAAGGATTTGGATGCACAACTACAAGTTACGAGACCCTTGCTTAGGCCCTTTGCTGTCAAGCCGGATCCCGTCTTGCATAGGTAAAATCTCCTAAGGGATCCCTGCGGCGAACCTTCTTAGCCGAGTTTTCAGAATCTCACTGCCAAAGGGCGCAATCCCAAGGGGCATCGAGGGCTTGAGGATGGGGCGGAAGTTTGAGATAAGCTGACCCTGAGGGGATGTTGTTGGAACAGGAGTGACAGCTATGCGGTGCTCGTGGCCCCTAGCTCTGAGCTTGTGTTGGACGCTGGGCTGGTCGGGTGTCAGCTTGCCGGCTTGGTCCCAAGGGGTGGAGCAGCAAGCCTCGCTGGCCTGGACCGACCCCTACGTGGCGGCTCTGGAACGTCAGACGGATGTGGTGATCACCCAAGAACCCCTGTCAGCCACCCTGACCCGTCTGGAATTGGCCCAGTGGCTGACGGAGTTTTTCGGCTACATTCCCAATCCCAACCAGGTGCAGGAGATTCGCGACCTGGAGCCCAACACCCCCGACTATTGGACTGCCCAAGCCGTGCTGCAGGCGGGGGCCATGCGCCTATACGAGGGCAACGAGTTTCGCCCGCAAGGGGATATCACCCACCTGGAAGCCCTGGCCATTTTGGTGCGGGCTCTGCAATTGCCTGCTCCCACCCAGGCCGACATTGAGCGCTGGATGGCTCTGTACACCGATGCGGCTGATGTGCCGGAGGTAGGGCGGGCTTTTGTGGCCATGGCAGGCGAAGCGGGGCTGCTGGTGAATGTGCCGGATCCAGCTCGTCTTCAGCCCAATCGCGTGCTGAGGCGAGCAGAAGGGGCGGTGTTGTTGCATCAGGCCCTGGTGTATCGCGGTCAGCTTCCGCCCTTGCCACCCCCTGTGGCCCAGTTGCGTCCCTCCCCAGCCCGGGTGGCCGAGACTGTCCAACCCGAAATCTTCCAAACGCGGATCACTCCCGAGGGAGGAAGTGTTCCTGCAGGGGGAACCTTGACCATTGAAGCGCAGGCCACTCCCAACGGCAGGGCTACGGTTGATATCGGCGGCGTGGTTCAGGGTCTGCCGATGCAGGAGGTGCAGCCCGGCTACTACCGCGCAGTTTATAGCCTTGGTCCTCAGGATGCCGTCTTTGGCCCCGACATCAGTATTCAGTTGACCCTCAATGGCGTCAGTACCCGCGTTCAACGGCGGCTACCTCAACTGGCCTTGGGCAATGTTGCTCCTCCGCCAGTGGAATCAGTATTTCCGCCCCCAGCTCCTCTGCCGCAGCCAGCCCCTCTGACTGCAGCCAGCAATCGCTATCCGCGCATTGAGGCCATTCGCTTGGATCCCCAGCGCGACTTGGTGGAAGGGGACATTCTCACCATTGCCATTTGGGGGGAATCTGGAGGGATCGCCCAGTTTGATCTGGGGAATCTGGCCCTGAACCAGCCGATGCGGGAGGTACGACCCAACCACTACGAAGGCACCTACGTGGTAGCCCCCACCCACCAGGCCAACAATCCCACCTTGAGGATTGTGCTCACCAAGGACGGCCTCAGCCAGGAACATCGGGAGATTTTTCCTTTTTCCATCGATGGCTCCAGAGGAACCCGCTCCACCATTCAGCCGGTTTCCGCACCCGTCGCCACGGGACTGCCCCAGATTTTCAGTGTCACCACCAACAGCACCAATCTGCGCATGGGAGAAATTCTCAAAGTCACCATGCGAGGGGATCCGGGGGGGCGGGCTGCTTTTCGGATTGTTGGGGTAACGCCGGAAGTCGAAATGCGGGAGGTGGCGCCGGGCCTATACGAAACCCAGCAGCAGTTGCCCTTCAACATGCAGCCGGTCAACAACGGCATCATCGAGGTGATTTTGCAAAGAGGGGGCCAAAAGACCACCCAAACCAGCCCCTCGCCCATTACCATCGCCCCTTAGCTAGGATCCCCGAGAAGGCTAAACTGCTGCCTCAAAGGGATCGGCGCTGCGCTGGATCTGGGTAGAGAGCTTGGGGATTACCTGCAGGTTGAACTGTTGCTCGAAGACTTTTTTCTTCTCGTTTAAGCTCCACAACTCTAGGGCACAGTCGTCCTTGGGATGCCTGGGATCCAAAATCAACTCCATGCGGCGGGGGCCTTCTCCCAGGAGCTGAAAACGGCAGTGCAGGGCTTGAATGGCCTGCAGGCGGCGGCGATCCAAAGCACAGGCTATGCGCAGCAGGGGGCTCAGTTCCAGCACCACTTGGCGATCCCGCTCGTCGCTGAGGCGCTGGAAGTTCTCGTGCTTCTTCTTGGGGGGCGACTTGCGGTGGTAGCGGGCCAAGTTGGCGATCACCTCCACCTCTTCTTCGTTGAAGCCCAAGAGTTCTCCATGGCGGATCAGGTAGTAGGAGTGCTTGTGGTGGGCGGCATGGCTGATGAAGTGGCCGCAGTTGTGCAGCATGGCCGCCGCCCAGAGGAGAGCCCGCTCCCGGGATCCCCAACCATGCAACAGGCCGCGGGTCTGGTCGAAGAGGCTGAGGGCAAATTCGGCCACCCGTTCGGCATAGGGCAGCTCCACCTGATATTTTTCCGCCAGCTTGAGCACACTGCGCCGCCGCACCGAGCTGTGGTAGCGCAGCCGATCCTCAATCAAGCCTTGGCCGATCATCCAATCCACGATCAGCCCTTCCCGCAGAGCCCGTTCGCAAAATTGAACCCGCTCTACCCCCAGCAGGCTCATCACTTCCTCTAGGATCAGGGCGCCGGCCAGGATGATCTCCCCCCGTCTTTCCCCTAGGCCGGGAAGTTTTTGCCGTTCGGCCACCGTCAGGGATCGCAGCTCTTTGATGTAGCCGCGCAGGGCTTCCAGGCTGAACTCATACCCCTGCAGGCGATGGGGGAGAGCGCCCAACCGACGGCGGGCATCCAACTGGGCCAGGCACTCGACGGTGCCAGAGGTGCCCACCAAAGGCAGGGATCCCTGTTGTTGTGAAGAGGCAAGGATCCGCTTCATCTGCTCGATGGGGGATTCCAGCATGCCGCGGATGTGCTGGCGCAGGGCTTGCAGTTCGGCAGAAGTGGGCGGGTCGTGGTGCAAAAAAGCCTGGGTTAGACGCACAGCTCCCACCTTGATGCTGCGCAGAAACTCCGGCTCTTGGCCATTGCCCAAGATCAGCTCGGTGGAGCCGCCACCAATATCCACCACTGCGTGCAGCCGGTTGTGGAACTCCATCGCCGAGAGCACCCCCAGGTAGATGCGGCGGGCCTCTTCCTGCCCCGAGATCAACTCCACCCGCAGGCCCAGCTCCCGTTCAATCCGCTTCAAAAACTCCGGCCCATTGGGGGCCTCGCGCACAGCACTGGTGGCCACGGCAACAATATCCTGCACCTGAAAGCTCTCAGCAATGCGGCAAAACCGCTCCAGAGCCGTCCGGGCCCGCTCCATAGCTGCAGGCGTGAGGGCGCCCGTCTGGCTGCAAAACTCCCCCAGCCGGACGGTGGCTTTTTCGCGGGAGATGATGGTGAAGCTAGGGATACGGGGATTGATGCGCACCACCACCATGTGGAGAGAGTTGCTGCCCACATCGATGGCCGCCAGAACGGGGGCCGCCCAAGATTCAGAACGAGAAGCCGGGCTGGTTTCGGAAACTGGGGAAGCAGAGGTGACAGAGCGTTCCGTGAAGTTGGTGGGCGAAGAGATCATGGCTCGGGTAAGGGGGTCAACCCCTTTAGGATACTGTGTACTTTCCCCCCTTGTTCCGGGCCGAGTCGTGAGGTGAGGTTCGCGGTTGACTCGGCAAACAGGGGAATTGATTAGCTGGGGATCCCTGCCGTTCTCGCCCCAGCCTAAGATAGGGACATGGATATCCATTTCTTCACTGTTCTTTCTTTGTTGTCGAAGCAGGTTCCGATGTCTCAGCCAGCCGAATCACCTCAGAAGGCCAACAGCACCCTCAAACTGCTGCGCACTCACGAGTCTCCCAAACTGGAGCGCATCCGCCACACCACTTCCCATGTCCTGGCTATGGCGGTGCAAAAGCTGTTTCCCAAGGCCCAGGTGACCATCGGCCCCACAACCGACTACGGCTTCTACTACGATTTTGACCATCCCGAGCCCTTCACGCCGGAAGATCTGGATCGCATCAAAAAAGAGATGCAGGCAATCATCAAAAAGGGCCTGCCGGTGATCCGCGAGGAGGTGAGCCGTGAAGAGGCCAGGCGCCGCATCGAAGCCCTCGGAGAACCCTACAAGCTGGAGATCTTAGACAGCATTCCCGAAGGGGAGGTCATCAGCATTTACCACTTGGGGAATGAATGGTGGGATCTCTGTGCCGGTCCCCACGTGGAAAACACCCAAGAGCTCAACCCCAAAGCTTTCGATCTGCTCAGCGTGGCCGGCGCTTATTGGCGGGGGGATGAAACCAAGCCGCAGCTCCAACGCATCTACGGCACCGCCTGGGAAACTCCAGAGGAGCTGAAGGAATACAAGCGGCGGCTGGAGGAGGCCAAACGGCGGGATCACCGCAAGCTGGGCAAAGAACTGGGTCTCTTCCTGTTTTCCGATGAAGTGGGTCCGGGCTTGCCCCTTTGGACTCCGAAAGGAACTACCCTACGCTGGGTGCTGGAGGATTTTCTCAAGCAGGAGCAGCTCAAGCGGGGCTACCTGCCGGTGGTTACCCCTCATATTGCCCGTGTGGACTTGTTCAAGATCTCCGGCCACTGGCAAAAGTATCGGGAAGATATGTTTCCCATGATGTCAGAGAATGAGCAGGCGCGTGCGGCTGAACAGGGCTTTGTCATGAAGCCGATGAATTGTCCTTTTCACATCCAAATCTACAAATCCGAGCTGAGATCCTACCGCGATTTGCCCCTACGATATGCCGAGTTCGGCACCGTTTATCGCTACGAGCAATCGGGGGAATTGGGAGGTCTGACGCGAGTGCGTGGCTTCACGGTGGACGATGCCCATTTGTTTGTTCGCCCCGATCAATTGGAGGAGGAGTTTCTCAAGGTTGTCGATCTCATTTTGGTGGTTTTCGATAAGCTCAAGCTCAAGGATTTTCGCGCCCGCCTCAGCTTCCGGGATCCCAAGTCGGACAAATATCTGGGATCCCCCGAAGATTGGGACAAAGCCGAAAATGCCATCCGTCGCGCTGTGGAGAAGTTGTCGATGCCCCACTTTGAAGGGATCGGAGAGGCAGCCTTCTATGGGCCGAAGCTGGATTTTATTTTCCGCGACGCGCTGGATCGGGAGTGGCAACTGGGCACGGTGCAGGTGGATTACCAAAACCCACAGCGCTTTGATCTGCAATACGTAGCTGAGGACGGATCCCGGCAGCGTCCGGTGATGATTCACCGTGCTCCCTTTGGCTCGCTGGAGCGGCTGATTGGGATCCTCATCGAAGAATACGCTGGGGATTTTCCCTTCTGGCTGGCCCCGGAACAGGTGCGCATTTTGCCCGTTTCCGACCAATACCTGGGCTACGCCCTCCAGGTGCGGGATCAGCTGCGGGAGCACGGGATCCGCGTCCACATCGATGCCGACAGCGATCGTTTGCCCAAAAAAATCCGCAATGCCGAGAAGGCCCGGATCCCTTTTATGTTGATCGTGGGAGAACAGGAACAAACGGCAGGAACGGTGAGCGTACGCCAGCGTCATGGGCAAGAGCTGGGATCCCTGACGGTGGCAGATTTCCTAGCCCAGCTACAGGCACTTGACTAGCTTGGGCATTCGGGATCCCTGGCTTGCGGCAACTGGGTTTTCAGAACTTGAGGATCCCAGGTTCTGAGGATCTCAAGAAAGAGCTTGAGTTTCCCTTTCTCAAGGGAAGCCAAGGGGGCTAATTGAAAAATCAGGATTTGGCCGACAACCCACCATGTTCTCTAGGGATTTTCTGGAGAGGATCCTGCAACGCTTTAGGAGCTGACGGCTAAATCGATCTGTCGCCGAATGGATTGGCCGTTACTTTGGTGAATTGATTGATAGTTACTTTGAATTGCAGTGAAATAGCCTGTCGATCTAAGCTCCTCATCTCCCGCTCTGCGATTGTAGATAACAGCACTATGAATTGTAGCTTTTACTACAGTATTAGCTTCTCTATTGGAGATAGGCTTTTGTGCATTCAAAGTCTGACCGCAGAGTGATGACTCAAGGATAGGATCCCATGCCCAAAACGCTGTTTAAAGTTGACCTGACTAAGCCAATGGATCAACAGGATCTACCGGGTCACAACCGCTGGCATCCTGATATTCCCGCTGTGGTTTCTGTAAACCCTGGCGAGGTATTCCGAATTGAGTGTAAAGACTGGACGGATGGGCAAATCAAAAACAACGATGATCCTTCCGACATTGAGCAGGTTGACCTAAGCGTTGTCCATGTTTTGAGTGGGCCTATTTGGGTTAACGGCGCCCAGCCTGGAGATATCCTGGTTGTCGATCTGTTAGACATTGGGCCACTGCCGGGAGACGAGTGGGGGTTTACAGGTATTTTTGCCAAAGAAAATGGAGGGGGATTCCTCACCGATCATTTTCCCAACGCGGCCAAAGCCATCTGGGATTTTCAAGGCATTTACACCACTTCCAGACACATTCCCCATGTGCGCTTTGCCGGCATCATTCACCCCGGCCTCATTGGCTGTGCCCCATCTCACGAGTTGCTGGCGGCTTGGAATAAGCGGGAAGCTGAGCTGGTCGCTTCGGCTCCCGATTTGCGCACTTACGGCGCGGGGCTATCCGGCAATCAGCCTGTGCTGGCCGCCTTGCCCAATCCCAAGAACGCAATTTTGGGAACTTTGCCCAAGTCAGAGTATGAGCGGGTTGCTGCTGAAGCGGCTCGGACGGTGCCCCCGCGAGAGCACGGCGGTAATTGCGATATTAAAAACCTGTCTAAAGGAACACGGATCTACTTCCCGGTTTACGTGGAGGGTGCCAAGCTGTCGATGGGAGATATTCACTTCTCGCAAGGGGATGGGGAGATCTCTTTTTGTGGCGCTATTGAGATGTCGGGCTACATCGATCTCCACGTCGATCTAATCAAGGGTGGTGTTGAGAAGTACGGATTGGTTAACCCCATTTTTAAGCCCGGCCCTGTTGAGCCACGTTACTCGGAATACCTTGTGTTTGAGGGCATTTCTGTGGACGAGCTTACAGGTAAGCAGCATTATATGGATGTTCACATTGCCTATCGACGCGCCTGCTTAAATGCCATCGAATATCTGAAAAAATTCGGCTTTACGGGAGAACAAGCTTATCTGCTGCTCAGTTCTGCACCGGTGGAGGGCAGAGTGAGTGGGATCGTCGATATTCCCAATGCTTGCTGTACGGTGGCTGTTCCTACGCAAATCTTCGACATAGATATTCTCCCTAGGTGAATGTTATCCGATGCCTCGTTCAAGGGGGTGGAATAGGAAGATGCCGCTGTATGAGTTTAAGTGTCAAACCTGTGGGGAGTTTGAGGTATGGCGGCCCTTATCTCAATATCGAGATCCGGCCTATTGTCCTTCTTGCAATCAGGAAGGGAAACGTCTCATTTCAGTTCCCATGGTTCAGCTTTCCAGCTCTTTGCCTATTTCAAAGGGGGGAAGAGAACCCAAACTGATCAAGCGTGAACAGCACTCAAATTCTGATCCAAACTCGCCAAAATATCGCTCCCAATCCTGTGGGCGACCTTGGATGTTGCACCATTAGTTATTAGACATAGTTGTTTCAGGCTAGGGTAAGACGCCTGGGCTATTGAAAAAAGCCTTCTGGCCCCGTGCATTATTGCTCCGCAGCGCTATTGCTATGCCTACGGCACCCTGACGGGAACCGCAACGCTGACGCGACGATGCGACGACGTAACGACGTGACCAACGTTTTAGGTGTGGGTGCAGTGTCCCAGTTTGAATCGAAATGACCATAGTGCTTAGAAAAAGAGAGACTCTCACAATACCCCCAGAAATGCTTTCCTCTGGCATGGCAGTTCACAACCTATGCTGGAAAAGGCGTTCAAGAAGCACCTCATGAGTGGGCCTGATCCTTCCTTGGCAGAGGGATCCCATCGCAGCGATATCGCCCTTCGTTTACAGGGGATCACCAAGCGTTATCCTCTGGTGTTGGCCAACGACCACATCGATCTGGAGGTGCGTTGGGGAGAGATTCTGGCGCTGATGGGGGAGAACGGGGCGGGCAAGTCTACCCTGATGAAGATCGTCTATGGGTTGGTCAGCCCGGACGAGGGATCCATTCAAGTGGATGGGCAACTGGCCAAAATTCACAGTCCCGCCGATGCCATTCGGTTGGGAATTGGGATGGTGCATCAACACTTTATGTTGGTGGATCCCTTGACGGTTACGGAAAACGTGGTTCTTGGGGCCGAACCCGGCCATCTTTTTCAGGTCGATTTCCGTCGGGCCAGGGCTGAGGTGGCTCAGTTGATTGCCGAGATGGGCTTCCATCTGGATCCCGACGCCAGAGTGGAGGATCTGCCGGTAGGCCTACAGCAGCGGGTGGAGATCTTGAAAATGCTCTACCGCAAGGCCCGCATCTTGATTTTGGATGAGCCGACGGCAGTGTTGACTCCGCAGGAGGCAGGCGAGCTGTTTGCGTTTTTGCGCCGCTTTGCCCGGCGGGGGGGAGCTGTCATTTTCATCAGCCACAAGCTGAAGGAGGTAATGCAACTGGCCGACCGCGTCACCGTCATTCGGGATGGCAAGGTGGTGGCGACGTTGCCCACTGCCCAAACCGATGCCCAGGAACTGGCGCGGCTGATGGTGGGGCGGGAAGTCAGTCTGACCGTTGAAAAAAAGGCCGCTACCCCTGGGGAGGTGTTGCTGGATGTGCGAGATCTGTGGGTGGATATACCGGGGCGGAAGCCGGCGGTGGCGGGGGCGAGCTTCCAGGTACCTGCCGGCGAGATTGTGGGCCTTGCCGGTGTGGAGGGAAACGGCCAAACGGAATTGGTGGAGGCGATCACCGGCTTGAGAAGCTACCGCGGCCAAATTCGCTATGGAGCCGGATCCCTGTCTGCTTCGGCCCGACAGGTGCGTTGCTGGGGTCTGAGTCATATCCCCGAAGATCGCAATGTGAGAGGTTTGGTGCTGGATTTCCCCACCCGCGACAACCTGATCCTGGGGGATCACCATCAAAAGCCGTATACCGGCTGGTTGGGATTTTTTCGGGAAGAGGCCATTGACCAACATGCCCGCCAGGTGGTGGAGAGCTTCGACGTTCGCCCCCGCAGCATTTCCCTGACGGCCCGCCGCTATTCTGGCGGCAATGCCCAGAAGATCGTTGTGGGGCGGGAGCTTTCCTGTGGATCCAAGGTGCTGGTGGCTGCCCAACCGACGCAGGGGGTGGATGTGGGGGCCATCGAGGCCATTCATCGGCGCATCCTGCAGGCGCGGGATCAGGGCATGGGGGTGCTGCTGGTGTCGGCGGATTTGAATGAGGTGATCAGCTTGTCGGATCGCATTTTGGTGATCCATGAGGGCCACCTGGTGGGAGAACTCACGCCTGAAGAGGCCACCGAAGAGCAGCTAGGGCTGCTGATGGGCGGGATCCAGCATTAGACGAGGCCGGGGGCAGCTTGAGAAGATCCTGCCGCCCGTTCTTGGGCTAGGGCTGCTCGCCGTTGTTCCAACTCTTGAGGAGAGATGCGCCCGTAGGTGACGCTCATCTCGGCCAGGCGCTGGATCATGTTCTGCCGCAGCATCTCTTCGCGGTAGCGCCAGGCCCAGTTGTTCTCGGTGGTGCCGGGGAAGTTCATGCGCGCCTCTGCCCCCAGCCCCATCACATCCTGCAGGGGAATGATGGCCAGGTCGGCTACGGAAGAAAGGGCCAAGCGGATCAGATCCCAATGGATGCCCCCGGATCCCTGGCAGCCCAAATAGCGCAGCAGGTTTTGTTTTTCCCACTCCGAGCGATCCGGGTCATTAAACCAACCCACCACCGTGTTGTTGTCGTGGGTGCCGGTGTAAACGACAAAGTTGCGCTCATAGGCATGGGGCAAATAGGGGTTATCGGGCCCAGAGCCGAAGGCAAAGAGCAACACCTTCATGCCGGGCAAGCCAAATTGATCCCGCAGTTGCAACACCTCCGGCGTAATGTCTCCCAGATCTTCGGCAATCACCGGGATTTCCCCCAACTTGTCGGCCAGGGTCTGAAAGAAATCTGCCCCCGGCCCTTTTTGCCACTCCCCTTCCACAGCCGTTTCTGCATCGCCTGGAATGGCCCAGTAGCTCTCGAAGCCGCGAAAGTGGTCGATGCGCACACAGTCCACCTGCTTGAGGATGGCCTGGATGCGCCGGATCCACCAGTCGTAGCCGCGAGCCTTGAGCACCTCCCAGTTGTAGAGGGGGTTGCCCCAGCGCTGCCCGGTGGGGCTGAAATAGTCGGGCGGCACACCGGCTACTTGTAAAGGCCGTCCCTGTTCATCCAGGTGAAACAGCTCCCGGTTGGCCCACACGTCGGCACTGTTGGGGGCAACATAGATGGGCACATCCCCAATGAGCCGCACTTGATGCCGATGAGCATACTCCCTTAGGGATCCCCACTGCTGGGCAAACAGATACTGCCAAAACATCTGCTCGGTAATGGCATCGGCATAGCGATCGCGAGCCTCTTGCAAAGCCGGCGGATCCCGTCGCACCAAGGCCGGATCCCATTGGTTCCACTCTTGCTCGCCGTACACATCCTTGAGGGCCATGAACAGGGCATAGTCCGGCAGCCAGTCGGCCTCGGCAGCGCAATAGGCTTGGAAAGCTTCCCAATCGGGGCCGGAAGCTTTTTCTTTGAAGGTAGCCCAGGCGCGGTGCAACAGGCCCAGCTTGAAGGGGATCACGGTTTCGTAGTCCACCCGCTCGGCGGATCCGGCTTGGATCGTTGGCCATTGGGGCAGGTCCTGCCAACTGTCGGGCTCTAGCCAGCCGGCTTTTACCAACAGCTCCGGGCTGATGAGCAGCGGGTTGCCGGCTATGGAGGAAAAGCTCATGTAGGGGGAGTTGCCCCAGCCGGTAGGTCCCAGAGGCAGCACCTGCCAGAGGCGCTGGCCGCTCTCCACCAGAAAATCCACAAACCGGTAAGCAGCCGGCCCCAGGTCGCCGATGCCAAATGGCCCCGGTAGCGAGGTGGGGTGCAAGAGGATCCCGCTGAGTCTGCCCATGCGCATGGCCAAGCCCTTTTGCTGAAGGTGGCTTCACCGCCTATGCTGTCACTTCCAGAGCCACGGTGGACAGCTCCAGACAAGACAAAATTAGAACAAAGTTAAAAAATGAGCAGGATCCAAGGCCAAGACGCGCTTTTCCCTCTGGCCAGGGGATCCCGTCAGGCCACCTCGGGGGCAGGGCAGGCTTGGGCATACCAGTCATAGAGGCCATCACCGGTGGTGAGCCAAGTCTGAGGGCGAGATTGGATGTGCTGCAAGGCTTTTTTCAGGGATCCCATCCGCAGAGGCTGCCCGACAATAAAGGGGTGCAGGCCGATGGCCATGATGCGAGGGGAGCGCTCCCCATCCTGCCAGAGTTGATCAAACTGGTCGATGAGGGCCTGGGCAAAGGCTTCTGCCGACAGGCGGGCGCTGAGACAGAGGCTGATGTCGTTGGCCTCCAGGGTGTAGGGGATCCCCAAGAGGGGGCCGGCGGCAGTTGGGAACCAGTAGGGTTGGTCGTCGTTTACCCAGTCGGTGGTGTAGCGGATCCCGGCAGCCTTGAGCAGGTCAAAGGTGTTCTCGCTAACGGAAAACCCCGGCGTCAGCCAGCCCCAAGGGCGGGATCCGGAAACCTTCTCCAAAAGGGACAAGCTGCGCTCGATGAGCTCTTGTTCGGCTTCGCGGGCCAGGCCGCTGTGGCCGGTGGAGTTGTTCCAGCCGTGGGCCAGCACCGACCAGCCGTATTGGCGGATCCCTTCGATGATGGGGGGGTAAAGATCCACCATTTCCGCATTCAAGGCCGCCGTCACCGGGATCCCCAGCTCGGCAAACAGCTCAAACAAGCGCCAAATGCCCACCCGATTGCCGTAGTCCCGCCAGCCATAGTTGGCGATCTCAGGGGAGCTGGTGAGATGGGGTTGAATGGCCGTGCCCAGCTTGCCAAAGGTGAAGTGCTCGATGTTCATCACCACGTACACAGCCACCCGCGCCCGATGCGGTAGGCTCGGCAGATTTCGGCTGGGCAGAGCTGAGTAGGCAGGGGGCAGCATGTCCGCTCTCCAAAGCTTTGATGCTCACCAAGGGGGCAGGCTAGTCCTTTGATTTTCCTGAGGTCAAGGCCCGATGGCAAGCCTGCACTTCTGGAAGGGTGAATAGGCGACGAAAGGCGATCCCTGCTTCTCGGCAGCGATCTTCTGCCCCTTCCAGCCGATCCACCAAAGCGAGGATCCCTTCCGCCCGGTAGCCGGCTGCCCGCACCCGTTCGACAGCCTTCAAAGCAGAACTGCCGGTGGTCACCACATCTTCCAGGATCCACACCCGACTGCCTGCCGGCAACTCCGGCCCCTCGATCCAGGCTTGCGTACCGTGCCCCTTGGGCTCTTTGCGCACGATTAGGGCGGCTAGGTTGGCAGGCTCAGCCCTCAGGGAGGCCAAACTCACCGCCGTCACCAAGGGATCTGCCCCCAGCGTCATTCCGGCCACTGCCTCGGTTTCGGGCGGCAACAGTCGGTGCAGCAGGGATCCCACCCAATAAGCTCCTTGGGGGTGAAGGGTAACCGGTTTGCAGTTGATGTAGTAGGGGCTCTTCTGTCCAGAAGTGAGGGTAAAGGAGCCTTCTCGATAGGCCAGTTGGGCGAGGAGATACAACAGTTTCTCCCGCGCTTCCTCTGGGGAAAGGGTCAGGGGAGAGCAATCGAGAAGCAACACAGCAGGGATCCCCTTGGTTCAATGGCTGGCCAGAAAGAGCACTCAGGACATTTCATTATGCGGCAAATCTCCACCGAATCCAATCTCCCGTTTTTCGGCTTCACGGGAGGGATCCCTGTCACGCAAAAGATACGCCTGTGTTGGCTGGGGTCGATGTTGCTGAAGTTCTAGACCGGCGGATACCTGAAAATCTGTTCAAACAACCACCTGGGGCATCATTTGCTCAACCAACAGAAGCAACGTGTTGGCAACAGAAGATGGCTCCTGGGCATTCAAAGTGGTGTGCGGAACTGAACCGTCCTGATTCCCCAAAATTAACAAAATGTCTTCTGGATCCCAGGCATTGGGTTGATCGACGTGGGTGATCCCAATCACGCAGGGGGCACTTGTCCTGGCTTTCATAAAAGATTGAATGGCTTGGGCGTTGCGAAATTGGCCCGGCAAGTGCGCAGGCACCAGAAGAACATAGCCGTGGGCGCGCTTAATTAAAATATCCCACATAAAGTTAAAGCGAGACTGGCCGGGAGTGCCGTAGAGATGCAGCCACATCTCTTCTTCATCTTCTCCAATCCTCAAGCGGCCAAAATCCATGCTGACCGTTGTGGTTTTCTTCAGCTCTGCCACCTCGTCGGTTGCTTTGCAATCGGTGTCTACTACCTCAATCTCGCTAATCGTGCGAATAAAGGTAGACTTTCCAGCTCCCACCGGCCCTGTTACAACAATGCGGAGAATATTGCTCATGGTTAGCCTCAGCCGTAAACCCCCAGCGCAGACGGGCCTACTCAACCCTGATCAAGCGCTTAAACAAGGCCTCGCTCATGCCTGTTTCCTGTTGCACAGCATTATAGGCCACCTCAAGATAGGCCTGCTCAATAAAGGAGAGATCGATCATGCAAACTTTGCTTAGGCTCATGCGCAGTTGCTCGGGCTTGCCTTCTTTGACCAGCCGCCGACTCACCTCCTGCACAACTGTGGCCATAGCAGGTACAACATGTTGGGGGCCGATGCCAACGCGCACATGAACTATGCCGATTTTCCAGCGGCGATCCGCATACTGGGGGCCCCAATTGTCCATGCCCGTGAACATTTCCTTGAACCATTCGGCAAAGGTTTGACCCAGCCGCTGCCGGTTATGCTTGGCAATGACAGCTGCCATCTCAGCATCGCGATCGAGGTAGTTGTAAAACGTATCCGACATTTCTGCAGCAATGCTGCTGCCCCAGTCGGCGCTTTGCTGCAAAATTTTCTTGTCATCATCTGTGAATTGCGTGCGCGAGATCAGGACTTGGAGCAGCTCAGAAGGTTTAATGGCCATACTTCCCTCAACGTCAGGACAGAATCAAAAACTTAGCCTCCACATTTGATTTTCTTACTTCATTGCCTCTGCAATGCTTGCCGCGACTCGCTTAATTTCCAAAAAAAGCAAGCCCTGCTTGACTTCATGACTGGCAATTGTCAGCAAGACGGCATCGGGGCCACAACTGGTTAAAACCCCGTATCCTTTTTCCCCCTGTACAAAAACTCTCTCTATGGCTCCGCGCCCTAGCTCTCTCCCAATCCGTTCGCCCAAAGAAAGCATGGCAGCCGACATAGCAGAGGTTCTCTCTTCATCCATACCCACAGGCAATGTGGAAGCCAAAGGTAACCCGTCAGGGGTGACCACTGCTGCTCCCTGGACTTCTGGCGTATTGGCAACATAGCTCTGGAGGATCGCCTGCAAAGAGGACAGATTAGCCATCCTATATCTCCCTGCTGATTCCCTATTTCTAATGTTTCTACCCGAAAACCGAAAACATGACCGCAAATGTCCTTATGCTTTTACTTTTCGCGCATGCCCTTGAGGAGGGTGGCTAATCGACTGACCAGAGAAGGCTTGACCGGGCCGCCCTCATCCTGGAGACCAGGCACCCTTGCCCCCAGCCTCTCCCTCACCGGCTCGGGATTCACCTCCTCAGCAATCGACTTGGACAGCTCCAAGTGACCAGACCGAGCCAGAACCGTTGGCCCCTCACAAGGGCTGATCAACCCCAGCTTCGCCAGACGGGCGCAGGCATAGCGCACCTCCAGCAGGTCGGACCCCAGGGCTTGAGCCAAAGCCGTCAGCTTGCGAGAAGGCGACACCTGCTCCAGGATCCCCCATTCCAGGGCAGAAAGCTTGAACAGAGGCAGTTCGGTGCTGGTACGCCAAAAGCAGCTATCGGGCTCTGGCAGGTCTTTTTCGGGCTGCTGCTCTAGCTTGAGCTGCTGCAGGGCTTCCAAGACAGCAGCGGTGGCGCCCTTGCTCAGGCCGGTCATTTCTCGATAGGGCATGGGCACATTGGGCAGGAAGCTGAACTGGCCGGATTCGAGGGCAAAGAGGCTGTAGAGTCCCACCTGCAGTTGATGGCGAAAGAGCTTGGCCAAATCTACGGGCGAGATCAACCCTTGCCGCTGCAGGCAACGCCCCAGAGGCTCCTCCAAGCCCCTAGCGACCAACTGGCTGACCACCTGCTCGTCCACCAAGCCAAAGCGCGTCAGCAGGCTTTCCAAACGATGCTTTTCTTCAGGGGTGAGGGCGGCGACCACCCGACCTTGGTAAAACCAAATCCGCTGAATGCCATTGGGTGCCCAGATGGATAATTGCCCTGCTTTCTTACCCTTTTCCATTAAATGCAACAGGTCGCATAAGGAAAATTCCTGAAGATCTCCAAGCATCGCCATACTTTTGCTCCCTTCACCGCTGCAAGATGCGCTTTCCCAGTATTTTCACGGTTTTTGCTTTGCTAAGCAAGAAACCAGAAGATGCGCTTACAGCTTGGTTTCGGCCTAGTCTTACAACCAAATCCTCAAAAGTTAAAGCGGATTAATCTTTTTAATCAAATGTATAATCAAATGTACGAAGTTGCCGAATTTTTGGCTTGGACGCAGCGGAAATTGTGTCAGAAGCTCGGTAAAACCTCGGAAGACTTAACGATCGATACTTAGTCATTCGTAATTTTTAACACTTTTTTAGCTGCGGCTACTCGAAGATCTACGGGGTACAAAAGTTCGCCTCAAGAGGAGTGAATTGAGGATTACACTGAGGGAACTCAAGACCATGAGACCCCCAGCGATTGCCGGGCTAAGCCCAATGCCAAAGGGGGGTAGGAGCACGCCTGCTGCCACTGGGATCCCCACCAGGTTGTAGCCAAAGGCCCAGAGGAGGTTCTGCTGGATCTTGCGGAAGGTGGCGCGGCTGAGGCGGATGGCTTGCACCACATCCCAGAGGTGGTTGCGCATCAGAATGATATCGGCGGTCTCAAGGGCGGCATCGGTAGCGGAATGCAGGGCAATGCCCACATCGGCTTGGGCCAAAGCCGGAGCGTCGTTAATGCCATCTCCCACCATGGCAACTCTCTGGCCTTGGGTCTGCAGGTCGCGGATGACTTGAGCTTTGTCTGCCGGGTGAACCTGGGCAATAACGCGGAGACCTGGCACTTGCAGAGCCTCAGCCACCTGGTGGGCCACCTCCGCCCGATCGCCGGTTAGCAAAACCACCTGCAGGCCCATTTTCCGGAGCTGTTGCAGCGTTGCCTGCGCATCGGGCCGCAAGGGATCCTGGGCTGCCAGCAGCCCCACCAGGGATCCCTCTACAGCCACGCCCACCACCGTTTTGCCGGCTGCCAGTAGCGCCTCGGCCTGGGCCTGGGTCTCCTGGGACAGCGGGATCCCCAAAGCAGCCAGCCCATCCAGGGATCCCAACACCACTTCCTGCCCTTCCACTTGGGCGGCGACTCCTATCCCCGGTTGGGTTTGAAACTCGCCGGCGGAGAGCAACGGCAAACCCTGGGTGCGGGCGGCTTGCAAAATGGCTTGCGCCAGAGGGTGGCGAGTGCCGCTTTCCACTGTGGCCGCCAGTTGGAGTAGGCGATTGGGATCCAGGGAGGGGTCAAGGCTGAGACAGTCCGTCAGGTGGGGATCCCCTTGGGTGAGGGTGCCGGTTTTGTCGAAGACCACCGTTTGCAAGCGATGGGCTTTCTCCAGAACATCTCCCCCTCGGATGAGCAAACCCCGCTCGGCTCCCAAGCCAGTACCCACCAGGATGGCCATCGGCGTAGCCAACCCCAAAGCACAGGGGCAGGCCACCACCAAAACGGCAATGGCCATCTTGAGGCTGCTGAGCAGGGGTGTGGGGTGAGGGGGATGGTCGCTCAGATGCAGATGGGAGTGCAGGCTGAACCCCTCCAGGACAAAGTGCTCCGCACCGTCGCTCCCCCAAAGCGGGATCCCAATCCAGTACCAGAACCCAAAGGTGAGAATGGCCAGCGTCACCACCCCATAGGTAAAGTAGCCCGCCACCTGGTCGGCTATCCCTTGGATGGGGGCCTTGCGAGCTTGGGCCTCTTCCACCAGGCGGATGATCTGGGCCAAGGTGGTGTCTTTCCCGGTGCGCGTCGCCCGGCACAGCAGCAACCCCGATTGGTTCAGCGTCCCCGCCACCACGGGATCCCCCGCTTGTTTCAGCACCGGCAAGGGTTCCCCTGTCAACATCCCCTCGTTGACCGTGGCCTGGCCGGCAATGACCTCTCCATCCACCGGGATCTGTTCGCCGGCTCGCACCTGGAGCCAATCCCCCACTCGCACCTGTTCGACAGGGCACCATTCTCCGGTTTGGGATCCCAGATCCAGGTTCCCCTCTGGGCTGGAAGCCAGAGATCCCGCCTTCTCTGCAGGCTGAACCCGCCGAGCCAAACTGGGACACAAGCTCACCAGCGATTGCAGGCTGCTGGCCGCCCGCAGGCGGCTGTGCTGTTCCAAGGCCCGTCCCAACAGGATGAAGCTGAGCATCATGACGGGCTCGTCGAAAAAGCACTCCCAGCCCACCTGAGGGGCCAGCAACCCCACCAGACTGGCTAGGTAAGCGGATCCGGATCCCAAGGTAACCAAGGTGTTCATGTTGGGGGCCAGCCGCCGTGCCCCTCTCCAACCATCCAGGACAATGCCGCGAGCTGGGCCGACAAAAGTCAAGGTCGCCAAGCCCCAGTGCAGCCAGACATCATTAAGGAGGGGCAAGCCCAGACGGGCGAAGAGATCCAAGTGTCCGGCGGCAGAAATCAGCAGCAAAAAAGCGGCGGTGAGCGCTTGGCGAATGTGGTGTCGGGTCTGCTGTCGCTGCCGAGAGAGGGGATCCGCAGGCACATCCAAGGCTTCTTCCCACCCACCGGGAGGGGAAGAGGGATCTTGAGAGTGCTCCGCACCGCTGACGCGAACGGAACTCCCGCCGGAGAGGGCCTCACCCTCTGAACTGTAGCGGCTGGGAAACCCTGCCTCTGTCAAAATCTGGGCCAGGTGCTGCGGGTCGGGCCGGATCCCAGGGGCAAACTCCACAAGGGCCGACTCGGTAACCAGGTTAACGCTGGCCTTGACCACCCCCGGCTGTCTCAGCAGGGCCTGCTCAACGGTGCGAACGCAGCCGGCACAACTCATGCCCCCCACCTGGAGAATCAGGGATCCCTCCTGAGAAGGCGCTGTGGGCCCATTCTGGTCAGCCGGATCCCTTGGCCTGTCTGCTTTGTGGGTCAAAGTGCTCCGCACTGCTGACGCGAATGCATCTGGGATGGCCATCTTTGTTCTCCCGTGGTTAACAGCCCCCTCGCCCTACTGGCCAGTTATGTAGCGGTAGGACAGGGCTCTACATCCCATTTTTTGCCAAACTCAATCGTAGGACTGGGATCCCGGCGACAAAGTGCTCCCCACCGCTAACGCAAACGGCAAGGGAACAGAAAGCAACAACTAGGCAGCGCGGGCAGGCGGGGACATAAAGCTGGGGGGAATGGACTCGGGAACATACCTTTGCAAAATATCCTCGATGGTCTGCATCGCTTCCGCATCCAACGACCAGCCCCAAAGGCCGGATATTGCCTCCAGATGATAGGGCTTGCGTGCCCCCCACAGTGCCACACTCACCCCTGGTTGATCCAGCAGCCAGCGCACCGCCAACTGAGCCAAGGTCTTGCCATAGCGATCCTGAGCAAACCGGCTCAATGCCTCTGCCGCCTTTAGGTACTGGGAGTAGCGCGGTTCAACAAACTTGGGATCGATCCCGGCGCGCATGTCCCCTGGGGGGAAGGTGGTTTGCGGCGTCATCCGTCCGCTCAGCAGACCTCGGCAGAGGGGGCTGTACACCAAGGTGTGAATGCCGTGCTGATACATTTACGCTGAACACTGCTGAACATCACTGTTCAACTATGCAGCGATAGCATTCTGTTTGTTTCCAACCAGAATGGCGGTATCCCGCAAAGCTTTGAGTAGAATACCCAAAGCGCAGTTTCCGTGTCGTCTTACTACCAATTTTCTGCTTTGCTTTGGCTACCATGTTGGCAGACTCGAAAGTAAACAGAAAGATCAACTGGTAGTAATCCGTACTGAACATATTATACATTATTTTCAGTATAGTTGAGCTTATTATTGACTAGAGTCATGCTCTCGACAGTAGGGCAAGACCTCTGCTTCAATCTGCCGCTCGAACAGGTTGTAGGGGGGCTGGGCGGTGTGCAGAGGAGCCACCTGGCGAAACCGATCCATCTGTTCTGGGGAAAAGTTGCTGACCCCAATGGCGCGGATCTTGCCTTCCTGCAGCAGGCGCTGGAAAAAGGCGGCTGTTTCCTCCAGGGGCTCTAGGGGATCTGGCCAGTGTACCTGGTAGATGTCAATGACCTCCGTCTGCAGGCGGCGGAGGGAGTTTTCCAAATCCTGAGCTAGCCAACTGAGGCTGCAGTTGCGCACCACCTTGCCGTTGACCCACTGCAGGCCGGCCTTGGTGGCAATGACTAGGCGATCCCGGCAGCCGGCATCCCGGATGGCCCGTCCCAAAAGCACTTCCGAAAGGCCGCGGCCGTAGGCCGGAGCGGTGTCAAAGAGGGTGATGCCTAGGTCAATGGCCTTGCGGAGAGTGGCGTAGGCCTCCTCAGGATCTGCTGGCCCCCACCAATCCCCCGTCATGCTCCAGGTGCCCAGCCCCACGCGGCTTAGTTTTAGCCCCGTCTCGGCAAGATCGATGAACTCCATGGCAACTTCTGCGAGGCGGTCTCCTCCCGCATGCTAGCAACCGTCAGCAGGTGGGCAGTCCCCCTTGCGCCAACGACCTCCCTCTTTTAGCTGCCTTGGGAAACAGCAACCAGGCTTTTTCCTCTGCTTGTTGGGGAGAGAGGCTCAGTAGAGTAGTGATTCCAGCTAGATCACTCACTGGTAGAGCATGACTCTAGTCAATGATACGCTGGACTATACTGAAAATAATGTACAGTATGTTCAGTATGGCTGCTTGGTATGGCTAGGTATGTAAAACCGAGAGAAGCGGCAGATTATTTTGGGGTGTGTCTCCACACTTTGAGGCGATGGGAACAGAAGGGCTGGATCCATGCAGTACGTACACCATCTGGTAGGGCGAGAAGGTATGACCTCGACAGCTACATCAGAGCGCCCAAAAAGGACAAACGAGTCGTCTTGTACGCCCGAGTCAACAGTCGAGGGCAGAAACCAGACTTGGAGAGACAGATTGCAAGACTGGTTAACCTCTATCCTGGAGCCGAAGTGGTCGGAGAGATTGGCGGCGGTC
>NZ_JBSRZW010000014.1:0-76796 GCF_054058015.1 Thermostichus sp. MS-CIW-30 | reverse complement strand
TAAACCAGCCTAGAGGTTCGTGGTTGGCTTGCCAACTGCAGGGCTACCGAAAGCCCGCTCCGTACCGCTTTAGCGGTCGGAGTCGGGTAGTTTACGTTTTCACTTCCGAATCTCTCCTATCCAACAGGTTTTGCAACCACACCTGAATATCCCGCAGGCTCTCCGGGGAAACTTCATGGCCCATCTCGTACTCGCGATAGGTGAAGTTCAGTGGCAGCGGGGCAAAATAATCCCTGATCTGGCGGCCAAAAGCAATCGGCAAAACAGCATCAGCAGTGCCATGAACCACCAGGATGGCCAGGTGTTTCATCCGCTCCGGCTCCACCGCCTCGGCCAGGATCTCTGGAGATAGGCGCCCACTCATTGCCACCACCCCCGCCAGCTTCTCCGGCTGGGTCAGAGCCAAGTACAGGCTCATGATCGCCCCCTGGCTAAACCCCAGCAAATACACCTGCCTGGGATCCAAGGCAATATCCGGGATCCCATTGGGCAGCGCCTGTTCCAGAAAGCGGCTCAGGAGCTTGAGGCTATTGCGCGCTTGCTGGGGATCCCCCACCAGCCCTTCTGGCGTCCAGGCCATTTCAAACCAGGCAAACCCGCCCACACTCCAAGGAATAGGGGCTCTCAAGCTAATCACCGCCAACCGGGGATCCAGATAGGGGGCCAACTGGAACAAATCCCCCTCGTGGCTGCCGATCCCGTGCAGCATCACCAACACAGGTGCGGATCCCAAGCCGACCTGTCGAGGCGGCTGAAAGCGGTAGGTGAGGGGCAAAGAAGAAGGCACGCAGCGGATCCTCAAAGGCGGAGACAAGGTATGGCCGGCCTACGCCCAATCCTGGGGCTGGCGAAGCACCTGATGGAGCTTGGCTTCCCACGTGTCCGGTTGCGGCTCGTAGCCATATTCCCAGCGCACCAATGGCGGCAAAGACATCAAGATCGACTCGGTGCGGCCCTGGGTCTGGAGTCCAAAGATCGTGCCGCGGTCATAGACCAAGTTGAACTCCACGTAACGCCCGCGACGATAGAGCTGGAATTGCCGTTCTCGCTCTCCCCATTCCATCCCCTGCCGCCGCTCCACAATCGGCGCATAGGCCGGCAAGAAGGCTTCGCCACAGGCTTGCACCAACTCGAAAAGATGTTCCCAACTGCGGGATCCCACCCGCACCTGTAACGATGGTGGCTCAGAAGCCAGTTGTTCGGGATCCCCTTCCGCCTGGCCTTCAGGCCGATAGAGCAGCCCAGGGCGTTCATCCTGATAGTCGAAGAAAATGCCGCCAACGCCGCGCGCCTCGCCGCGATGAGGTAGGAAAAAGTAGCGATCGCACCAGATCTTGAAAACTGGGTAGTAGACGGGATCCAAGCGGTCACAGGCTGCCTTGAGGGTGCGGTGAAAATGGGCCGCATCCTCCTCAAACAGGTAATAGGGGGTGAGATCCATCCCGCCCCCAAACCACCAAACCGGCCCCGCCTCGAAATAGCGATAGTTCAGGTGTACCGTCGGCACATAGGGGTTGCGAGGATGCAACACCATAGAGGTGCCTGTGGCGTAGAAAGGATGCCCTGCCGCTTCTGGACGCTGTTTCAGAATCGAAGGGGGCAGATGGGATCCGAACACCTCGGAAAAATTGACTCCCCCCTGCTCAAACACGTCTCCCTGCTGAATGACCCGCGAGCGCCCGCCCCCTCCTCCAGGGCGTTCCCAACGGTCTTCCCGAAACTTGGCTTTTCCGTCTAGGGCCTCCAGACGGGCACAGATGTCATCTTGTAGGCGCTGCATGAATTGGCTCACCTGTTGACGGGCATCCACTGGCAGCGCTGTAGGGCTTGAGGCCAGCATCATAGTCTTCCAATCTCTCGAAACTCGACAAAAACCTCTCCAGCCCCCATCAAACCTCTCAGACTGGGAGAGCCGAACTGCCAAACTGAAGAGTTCTAACCTGGCCGGGCAAGAAACTCCCTGGAAATCCAGGCCGCTCTTGGATCTTACGTGGGAACCGCCTCATAGGGACGAAGTCGCGCCCACTTGTTCCGTTCCTCGCGAAAGCTCTGGCAGCCCACCACATCCCATTCCATCTCGGTGCCCCCATTGCGGATATTGACATTGATCTGGGGGCCCTGCGGCTCAAAATCCGGCGTCAGTGTGAGATGAGGTTGCTGATGCTGCGCTTCCACGGCATGGTAGGTGGTACAGCGATCCACGTAGTAGCAGTGAATACAAATACACATGGCTGCTGCCTGCAAGAAACGGTTCCCAATCTTGAGGGTAGCATCCTGCCTCCTTCCAGACGGCGGATCCCCTCTTTCTCAGCCGATTCTTGAGATATTTCTTAGCAAAGAGAGGCATCTCCTCGTCTCTCGTCTAAAATCTCGACATATTTCTCAGGATGGGGCTTGATCTGTCCTTAGGATCGAACCATCCAGGCTATCCAGAGGAACTGCCATGAACACCCACACCCGCTACCGCTTCACCTGCACCCTCTCCTTTGGAGATATCTACGGCCAGATCATCGTTTGGCTGATTGTCATCTTTGCCAGCTTGGCCGCTGCCCTCTCCCTGATGAATAGCCCCCTCTACGCTTTTCTCACCATTGCTCTGATTTTGGTGATCTCCCTGCCTTTCCTGCTCTTCGCCTTCGTGACCACCCTGCTCAATCACATCGAGTTTGCCGTTGTCCCTCCTGAGGAAGAGGAAAATCGCGCTGCTGCTGCCGCTAAGTCGCCCGTGGCCGTCAGTTAGAAACAACTGGCAGTCGGTTGGCGCTTGTCGGATGGATCCCTTGCCCCAAAGACACCTGTGCTGAGTTAAAAAAACCTTGGCTCTCTTGGTCTAGCGCTTGAGTTGGCCCCTGCAAGGCGAGCAAGCGGGTAGCCTTTTATTGGCATTTTATTGGCAATTGTTTTACCAAAGAATTGGGTCTAAAGCCCTGCCGTTCACGGCAGCTTTTGTGCTGTACTCTAGACCAGTAGTAGAGTAGTCAACCACTTAAAAAACCCGGTAGCCCGGCGACTACGCAAGCAACCTAAATAGGTTTTGCCCTTTCTCTTCAACGGTACTTAGGGCAGAAGGGAACTGCCCCGCTTGGGGAGATGGGCACCGCTGTCGTAAAGGGGCAACCCGATACGGCAAGTGCTGTCTTGGAACCAAGAGCCAGAATCCTCTGCCTTTGGGCAGGGGAGTATGGTGACATCCTCCCGGCGCTCGTCCTGTGGACAGAGCGCGGGCCACCCTTCCCGTCAGCAGGACGGAGTCCTTACCTCGCGGTCGGGCATTCCTGCCCCACGCCACTTGTCTGGGTCTACAACCCCCGACAGACCGACTGAACAGGCAGTTTCCCTTCCCCAGCCTCCCTGGCTACTGCCAGCTTGCAAAACAAGTCTAATCCCAGGGAACGGTGCATCGGCAGACAGGATGGACTCCTGCACCCAGGAACCCCTGTCCACCGGCCAAGAGCAAGATGCTATCCACTCGTTGATTTCCGGCAAAGTGTAGTTGTATACGTCCTGGCCAATCTCCAGCCACGCCAACAGCAAGGCCTCCGTCCCGCTGACGCGAGCGGCTTGTTGGGAGGCATCTGGATCAATCCGGTGCTTGTAGGTTACACCAGCATAAGTAGGTTTTGCTACAGATTTCGCTCAGGGGTATGGTGGGGATCCCTGTATCCCGGTGCTTACCCTGCGGGTAGAGCGCAGGACTGATTGCCCCCGCACCACCGTTAGCTAAATCGTTGAGTTGCTCTGCAAGCTAAGATCGGCAAACCCTGTTCCATCGATGAGGATCCGCGTCGGCCATGATGACCGTAATGGAGTTTTTCGCCCTCAGTGCTGGGGAGTGGATGTGCCAACGCACCAGCCATCACTTGGCTTTTCGCCGCTCTGAGGGTGGGAGGTCGCGGCTACAAATTGCCACCCTTGCGGCAACCGATCCAGCAGTCATCCGGGTTTGCGAGTTGTTCAGGGTGGATCCCCGACGAGCTGTGGGAGCAGCGCGGGTGCGGTGGGATGGCGAGCAGGAGTGGGACAACGAAGAGTACAAGGGAGACGTGGTGCTGGTACCTATCCCCGATGAGACCGATCCCATGCGCGGGCAGTTGCTGCGGGATCAGGGCTACGCTGAGAAAGTACCGGTGGCCGGTACCTATGTCATGGGATCCGATGGCGCCCTTACCCTTTACACCCAGTATGAGATGACTGAGTCGGAAGAGCGCATTTGGTTTGCCAGCCCCAACTTGCGCCTGCGGGCCAGCACTGTCAAGCGGTTCGGTGGCTTCAGCATGGCTTCTTTCTGCTCCGAGGTGCGTAAACTCTCCGTCGGCCCTTCTCCCACCCCTACGGTGGCCGAATCCAGCTCTTTCCGCAGCTAGAGCGTTTTCTCCTCAACCGCAACACGGGTTGTGCCATGCACCAAGTCTTGGATCTGGGGATTAACCTGCTCCACGCCAATCAACACCAGGCCGACCACAACCGGGAGCATTTTGATGCCTGGGGAGTAACCTGTCTGAACCTCATGAGCGCGCCGGGGGCGGGTAAGACGTCTTTGCTGGAGAAAACCGTGGTCGCTCTTGCTGGCTCGCTGCGCCTGGCGGTGATCGAGGGAGACATGACGACCCAACTGGACGCGGAGCGGTTGCGTCGCTACGGGATCCCGGTGATTGCCATCAACACGGGGCGGGCCTGTCATTTGGATGCGGCCATGGTGGCCGGGGGCTTGCAGCAATTGGAAGCACTGCTGGATCCCCAACAACTGGATTTGCTGCTGGTGGAAAATGTCGGCAACTTGGTCTGCCCGGCGGAGTTTGAGGTGGGGGAACACGCCAAGGTAGCACTGCTCAGCGTCACAGAAGGGGAAGACAAGCCTCTCAAGTACCCAATCATGTTTCGAGAGGCGGATTGTCTGCTGATCACCAAAGTGGATCTGGTTCCTGTGTTGGAGGTGGATTTGGATCGGATCCAGGCCAATATCCGCGAGATCAACCCTTCTGTGCCGATTTTTTGTCTTTCTGCCAAGACGGGTGACGGGCTGGAGCCCTGGCTGGGCTGGATCCGAGAGCAGATTCTCCTGGCCCAACACCGACGGCAGCCGCAGTGAAGGGTATCATACTGAGCATCTAGCCGTGGAACTGATACATTTACGCTGAACACTGCTGAACATCACTGTTCAACTATGCAGCGATAGCATTCTGTTTGTTTCCAAACAGAATGGCGGTATCCCGCAAAGCTTTGAGTAGAATACCCAAAGCGCAGTTTCCGTGTCGTCTTACTACCAATTTTCTGCTTTGCTTTGGCTACCATGTTGGCAGACTCGAAAGTAAACAGAAAGATCAACTGGTAGTAATCCGTACTGAACATATTATACATTATTTTCAGTATAGTTGAGCTTATTATTGACTAGAGTCATGCTCTCCTCACCTGAGCTGGCCAGGCAGGGGATGAGTTAGCACCTCTGGCGGGTCAATTTGCAGATAACTTGTGTGGATGGAAAATCCCGGCTATGGCCAATTTAAGTGACTTTGTACAGGGCATTGAGCAGTTGATCGAGCTGGCTCAGAAGCTGGACGAGAAAAAGCAAAGTGGAGAGCTGCGAACCGAAGTCCGCATCCAGGCCCGTCCTCTGGGCAGTTCTATTCCCCCTTCCGGCTCCATCCCCCGCCGCCGCAGCCCTGCCCAAACGGGGGATCCCCCCTGGAGCAGCGAGCCCCAAGTGATGTCTGCGGTTCGCTTCCAGGAACCGTCCAAGGCCGCTGTGCCCGACCCGCCAGCAACTTCTGCCGACCGCCCAGAGTCTTGGGCTGGGCCACGCCTCAAGGATGTGGGGGGACTGAGGGAACAGCTCCAAGCGCTGCGGGAGATGGTGGAGATCCCCCTCAAGCGGCCCGATCTGCTGGCCAAGCTGGGGTTGGATCCGCCCCGCGGCGTGTTGTTGGTAGGCCCCCCCGGCACCGGCAAAACCCTGACGGCCCGCGCCCTGGCCGAGAGCCTGGGGGTGAACTACATCGCCATTGTCGGCCCGGAGCTGATCGGCAAGTACTACGGCGAGGCGGAGGCGCGCCTGCGGCAACTGTTTGAAAAGGCAGCCAAATCGGCTCCCTGTCTGGTGTTTATTGACGAAATCGATGCCCTAGTGCCCAACCGCGCCACTGTCGAGGGGGAGGTGGAAAAACGCCTGGTGGCCCAGATGCTGGGGCTGATGGACGGGTTTGTGGCCCAAAAGGGGATCGTGGTGCTGGCAGCCACCAACCGGCCTGAGGCTCTGGATCCGGCTCTGCGGCGACCGGGGCGCTTTGATCGGGAGGTGATCTTCAAGGTGCCGGACCGGGAGGGGCGGCGGGAGATCCTGGCCATCCACACCCGCGGCATGCCCTTGGCGGAGGATGTGGATCTGGACAGCCTGGCGGATCAGACGCTGGGCTTTGTGGGGGCAGATCTGCGGGGCCTGTGCCAGGCAGCAGCCTATGCGGCTTTGCGGCGGCAGGTGCCCGATTTGGGATCCCCCATCCCCGAGTCCCTGACGGTAACCGCAGCGGATTTTCAACAGGCTCTGCAACAGGTGAAGCCGGCGGTGCTGCGCTCGGTGGAGATTGAATCCCCGCAGGTGAGCTGGGATCAAATTGGCGGCCTGGAGCACGCCAAGCAGATTTTGCAAGAGGCCATCGAGGGATCCCTGCTGCACCCTGAGTTGTACGAGCAGGCTCAGGCCCAAGCGCCCAAGGGCATCCTCCTCAGCGGCCCCCCTGGCACTGGCAAAACCCTGTTGGCCAAAGCCATCGCTTCCCAGGCCAAGGCTAACTTCATTGCCGTCTCCGGCCCGGAGCTCTTGAGCAAATGGGTGGGATCCTCCGAGCAGGCGGTACGGGAACTTTTTGCCCGCGCCCGCCAATGCGCCCCCTGTGTCATCTTCATCGACGAGATCGACACCCTCGCCCCGGCGCGAGGCAGCTACTCCGGGGATAGTGGGGTCAGCGACCGCGTTCTGGGGCAACTGCTGGCAGAGCTGGACGGGATCCGCCCCAGCCAGGGGGTGTTGGTGGTGGCCGCCACCAACCGCAAAGCCAGTTTGGATCCCGCCCTCACCCGGGCCGGCAGGTTGGAGCTGCACCTGAGCGTGGAGCTGCCGGATCGCAGCGGGCGACGGGAAATTTTGGCCGTTCACAACCGCAAGCGTCCCCTGGGGCCTGATGTGGACTTACAGGGGTGGGCCGAGCAGACCGAAGGTTGGAGTGGTGCCGACCTGGCCCTGCTCAGCAACCGCGCCGCCATTGCCGCCATCCGCCGCCACCGCGCCACTTCCGAGACGGTGGATGCCAAAACCCTGGTCATCCAACAGGAAGACTTCTGTCGAGCCTTTGCCGAGCTGCAGCAGCAACGCCAAGCCGGCTGATCCCAGCCTGAGGGCTATTCCCATCACGCCAGCGGTTCGGAGCACCTTCAAACTTTCAAAATCAAAAGACTGGGATCCCTTGCCATTCTGGTTGGCTGTGGGCGTGGGCTGACTCACCGCAGGTGCGGGGGGTGGGAAAGATCTTGCCGGGGTTGGCGATGTGCTGGGGGTCGAACACCTGCCGCACCCATTGCATGCTCTCCAGATCCGCAGGCGTAAACATTTCCGGCATGTAGCAGCGTTTGTCTGCCCCGATGCCATGTTCGCCGGAAATGCTGCCCCCCAAGCGCACGCAGAGCTTAAGGATCTCGCCCCCCAGTTTCTCCACCTGCTCCAGGGATCCCGGCACCGACTCGTCGTAGAGGATCAAGGGGTGCAGATTGCCGTCGCCAGCGTGAAACACATTGGCCACCGGATAACCGTACTCACGGCTGAGGCGCTCGATTTCCTTCAAGACAAAGGCTAGCTGGCTGCGGGGGATCACCCCATCCTGAACATAGTAGTTGGGGCTGAGCTTGCCCATGGCGGCAAATGCTGCCTTACGTCCTTTCCACACCCGCGCCCGCTCTTCCGGGTCGGATGCGACTTGCACCTGTCGCGCCCCATTTTTGAAGCACAGCGCCCTCACCTGTTGGCTGGCTTCTTCCACCTCCAGTTCCAGCCCATCCACCTCCACCAACAAAATGGCCGCCGCATCCCGCGGATAGTAGCCCAACTGCACCACATCCTCCACGGCATTGATGCTGAAGTTGTCCATAATCTCCAGGCCGGCGGGGATGATCCCGGCAGCAATGATGTCGGAGACGGTGGATCCCGCCGCTTCCACACTGTCAAAGTCTGCCAGCAAAACCTGCACTTGAGCCGGGGCCTTGAGCAAGCGCAGGGTAATCTCGGTGGCAATGCCCAGGGTGCCCTCGGATCCCACAAACAGCCCCACCCAGTCGTAGCCGGGCATCTCCGGGATCTTGCCTCCCCAGCACACCACCTCCCCATCCGGCAGCACCACCGTCAGGCCGAGAATGTGGTTGGCTGTTACGCCGTACTTGAGGCAGTGGACACCGCCGGAGTTCTCCGCCACATTACCTCCGATGGAGCAAACCGACTGGCTAGAGGGATCCGGCGCATAAAAGTAGCCTTGGGCGGCCACGGCCTGGGTAATCCAAGTGTTAATAACCCCCGGCTGCACCACCATGCAGCGGTTGTCCAGGTCGATTTCCAGGATCTGCTTCATCAGGGTGGTGGCGATGACGACGCTATTTTCCACCGGCAGGGCTCCCCCTGAGAGGCCCGTACCGGATCCCCGCGCCACGAAGGGCACCTGGTAGCGGCTGCACAGCTTCACCGCCTGCGCTACCTCTTCTGTTGTGCGGGGCAGCACCACCAGCGCCGGCCTTTGCCGGTAGCTGACCAGCCCATCGCATTCGTAAACCAGCAGCTCCTCCGGCTTGCTGATCACCCGCTGGGGATCCAAAATCTTTTTGAGCTCAGCCGTCAGCCTAATCCAGTCGAAGGTGAGGCCGGTTTGCAGAGGATGAGAAGAAGTTTTTGCGCTGGCAGTGCGAAGCACTTTCATAACAGTAGGCTCAGCAGGAGTTTGGGAGGGGGATATTGTCACTATAGTCTTGCTGGCTCCAACAGATAGTCCATGCAGCCCAACTCCCCCAGCGCCGAACAAATCCTCAACCAAGTGCGGCAGCTCTACGAGCTCTACCCTTTCCCCCCGCAGCCCGTCGGCACTGTTCCCCCGCCGGGGTGGAATTGGCGCTGGAGTTGGCCCCAGGCCCATGCCTTTTGTACGGGATCCCATCCGGGTCGGCGCAAGGTGCGCATTCTGGATGCGGGCTGTGGCTCGGGAGTGGGAACAGAATACATTGCCCACCAAAACCCCAACGCAGAAATTTGGGCCTTTGATCTGAGCAGCCGCGCCCTGGAGATTGCCGAGGCCCGTTGTCGGGCTTCCCAGGCACCGCCGGTGCAGTTTCGCCAGCTCAACGTCTACGACATCGACCAGCTGCCGGGGCAGTTTGACTTCATCAACTGCGTGGGCGTGCTCCACCACCTGCCCGATCCGCTAGCGGGGCTGCAGGCTTTGGCCGGCAAATTGGCTCCCGGCGGGCTCTTGCACCTGTTTGTGTATGGTGAGCTGGGCCGCCACGAAATCCGCCTCATGCAAAAGGCCATCCGCCTGCTGGTAACGGGTTCTGAACACCAGACCCTTGCCTCGGCGGAGCAATTGCAGAGGGGTCTCCAGGTGGGCCGCCGCCTTTTCGAGATCTTGCCGGAAACCAACCGCATCCAGCAGCAAGAACGGGCCCGCTGGGCCATCGAGAACGTGGACGACGAATGCTTCGCCGATATGTACCTGCACCCCCAGGAAGTGGACTACACCATCGAGACTCTGTTTGAATTAATCCGGGCTTCCGGACTGCAGTTTCTGCGCTTTTCCAACCCGGAGTTTTGGCGGCTGGAACGGGTGTTGGGCCAAGACGAGGCCCTGCTGGCTCAGGCGGCTCAGCTGCCGGAACCGGAACGCTATCGCCTGATCGAGCTGCTGGATCCGGTGGTAGCCCACTACGAGCTGTTTCTCGGCAAGCCCCCCATCCGCTGCTGGGAATGGACAAGCCCGGAAAGTGTAGCATCAGCCATTGCCCACCTCAGCCCCTGTCTGGGCCTGTGGCCGGGGCGGAGCATTTTCAACTACGCTTACGAAGCCATCTCCCTGAGCGAAGAAGCCTTCGCCTTTCTCCAACAGGTGGACGGGATCCGCACCGTCCAAGAGATCCAGGCTGGCCTAGAGTGCCCCCTGAGCTTTGAGCAACTGCAACGCTTGCTGCGCTGGCAAGTGCTGCTGCTGGAGCCTCAAAACTCAGTCTCCTGAGAGTTTCTCGACCCCTTTCCCTTGCCTCAGCGGGACGAACCTTGGCATTTGCCCTCTTGTTCTTCTATGGCTTATCCTAGAAAGCTGTGACCTTTAGCTCTGGCCCCGCATATTCTGGGGTTGTCATCATGCCCAAAATCAAAACCCGCAAGGCAGCAGCCAAGCGCTTCCGCCTGACCGGCAGCGGCAAGTTTATGCGTCGCAGGGCCGGGCACAACCACTTGCTGGAGCACAAAACCAGCAAGCGCAAACGCAAATTGGCCGGTGTGGCCCTGGTGGACAAGCGGGATGTGGTCAATGTGCGCCTGATGTTGCCCAACACCCACTAGCCGGGATCCCGCTCGCGCCGGCAAGAAGATTTCAGGGGCCGGCATTGGCGACAGCAGTTCCGATCCCGTTAGCAGGACGGAGTGCTTCTACCCTTCAGTTTGAGTTTGTTCAAGTTCCTATTGAGTTACTGCCATGAGAGTCAAACGGGGCAATGTCGCCCGCAAGCGCCGCAAAAAGATCCTCAAGCTGGCCAAAGGCTTTCGGGGAGCTGGTTCAAAGCTGTTCCGCACCGCCAACCAGCAGGTGATGAAGGCTTTGCGCAGCGCCTACCGGGATCGCCGCCGCAAGAAGCGGGATTTTCGTCGCCTATGGATTACCCGCATCAACGCGGCCACCCGTGCCCAGGGCCTGCGTTACCACGAGTTCATCGATGGTCTCAAAAAAGCCAATATCCAGCTCAACCGCAAAATGTTGGCCCGCTTGGCTTTCCTGGATCCAGAGGCCTTTACCTGGGTGGTGGAGGCAGCGCGCCAGTCTCGCGCCTCCTGAGGAGGTTCCGACGGCTATCCAGAAGTCCTTCCTGGCAGCCATTCTGGCCCTCGCCTGCCTGGGGGGAGGGATCCCTACTGTGGCTCGTCCTTGGCCGGAGATTGTGGATTCTGGACGGCTGCGCGTTGCCATAAAAGACAACTTGAGGCCGCTGGGGTTTCGCACTCCCCAAGGGGATCTGCAGGGGTTTGAGATCGAGCTGGCTTGTGAGCTGGGATCCCGGCTGTTGGGCTCGGCAGAGGCTGTGGAGTTGGTGCCGGTCTCGAATGTAGAGCGGCTGCAGGTGCTGGCTGACGGCCAGGTGGATTTGGCCATTGCTCAGATCGGCATTACCCCGGATCGGGCGCGCCAGGTGGAGTTCACTTCTGCTTACTATCAGGATGGCCCCAGCTTGGTTGTGGCTCGTTCCCACAACTGGGAAAGCTGGTCGGACTTGCGGGGCGGTCGCGTTGCAGTCTTGCGCGGTTCCAGCGCCATTCCCCTGCTGAATCGATACCTGCCAGGGGTGGAGTTGGTGCCTGTCGATTCCTACCGAGAAGGGGCGGAACTGCTCCTGAAAGGGGCGGTGCAGGGGTGGGCAGCAGATCGCTCGGTGCTGGCAGGGTGGCTAGCAGAGCATCCCCGTCGCGAAAGCGCTGCGGAGCCACAGTTTCAATTTCTGGGATCCCCCTTGGCAACGGTGGGGCTGGGCATTGCCATGCCCAAGGGGCTGCAGCACGCCGAATTGCGGCTGCGGGTGCGCCGAGAACTGGAGAATTTGCGGGCTGAGGGCTGGCTGGCAGAGCGGGCCAGAGCCTGGGGGTTGCCCTAAAGTTGAGGATACTCCCTACTGATACATTTACGCTGAACACTGCTGAACATCACTGTTCAACTATGCAGCGATAGCATTCTGTTTGTTTCCAAACAGAATGGCGGTATCCCGCAAAGCTTTGAGTAGAATACCCAAAGCGCAGTTTCCGTGTCGTCTTACTACCAATTTTCTGCTTTGCTTTGGCTACCATGTTGGCAGACTCGAAGGTAAACAGAAAGATCAACTGGTAGTAATCCGTACTGAACATATTATACATTATTTTCAGTATAGTTGAGCTTATTATTGACTAGAGTCATGCTCTTTGTCTCTCTTGGGAAGATTTCTCTCTTGAGCAGAAAGGCGGGCTCAGTGCAGAAAGTGACGTATGCCGGTGCAAACCATGGCAATACCGGCAGCGTTGGCAGCAGCAATGGAATCGGCATCGCGGATGCTCCCCCCCGGCTGGATGATGGCGCGGATCCCTGCTTGGGCAGCCATCTCCACGCTGTCGGCAAAGGGGAAGAAGCCATCGCTGGCCAAAACAGCTCCTGCTGCTTGGGATCCCGCCTGGTGGAGAGCGATCTCCGCTGCTCCCACCCGATTCATTTGTCCGGCTCCGACGCCGAGCGTCTGCCTCTGCTTGGCGACGACAATGGCGTTGGATTTCACATGTTTGCAGACTATCCAGGCAAATTCCAGATCCGCCCACTCCTCCGGTGTGGGCTGGCGCTGGGTGACCACTTGCCAAGAAGGGGGGCTGTCGGTTTGCGTCGGTTCCTGGTCGCGACAGCGTTGCAGAGCAACAGGTGAATCGGCGTCTTGCACCAGAAAGCCCCCGGCCAGGGTGCGGATTGTTTGGGCAGGCCCCACGCACAAGTCCGGCAAGATCAAGACCCGCAAGTTCTTTTTGACTGACAGTAGCTCAGCCGCTTCTGGAGTGCAATCGGGAGCCACCACACACTCCAAAAAAGGCTCCACCAGCCGTCGGGCGGTCTCTGCGTCCAAGGGTTGGTTGAGGGCGACGATGCCCCCAAAGGCCGAAACTGGATCAGCAGCCAGGGCAGCCTCGAGGGCGGCAGCCGGCGATGGGCGAATGGCCACCCCGCAGGGGTTGTTGTGCTTAACCACCACCGCCACCGCTTGTTCAGGTTGCAAGAACTCCCTCCGAGCAGAGCCAGAAGACACAGAGCCCTTCCCGTCAGTGGGCCGCGTCGCATCAGCATTGCGGAGTAACAAGGTTAACTCTGCCGCCAGGGCACGGGCCGCCTCCAGATCCAGCAGGTTGTTGTAGCTCAGCTCCTTCCCCTGCAACTGCTTAGCCCGGTGCCAGCCGGGGGCAGCCGGATCCGTCACATACCAAGTGGCAGCTTGATGGGGATTTTCCCCGTAGCGCAGGCGTTGCCACAGGATCCCTTGCAGTTGAAACCTGTCTTCAGCGGCAGCTGCGGAGGACTGGGAGGGACCTGCTAGCTCCAGGCGAGCCAGGTAGGTGACGATGGCGCGGTCGTAGGCCAGCACCTGCTCAAAGGCCCGACGAGCACACTGGAAGCGAAACGCCAGCCGCTCTGTTTCCCCATAGGCCCCGGAGAGCAGTTGCAAATACTGGGGGTACTGGCTGGGATCCGTCAGCACCGTAACGTAGGGATAATTTTTGGCTGCCGCCCGCGCCAAAGTGGGCCCGCCGATATCGATCTGCTCAAAAGCTTCCTCCAGAGACACTCCTGCCTGGGCCACTGTCTGTTCAAAAGGGTAGAAGTTGACCACCACCAGTTGGATGGGAGGGATCCCCAGCGCCTCTAGGTCTGCCCGGTCTTCGCTGCATTCCAGGCGGGCCAAAATGCCGCCGTGGATGCGGGGGTGCAGCGTCTTCACCCTTCCCCCCAAGATTTCCGGCGCGCCAGTGTGGGCAGAGACAGGGGTGACCGGGATCCCAGCTTCTGAGAGCGCCTTGGCGGTTCCCCCACTGCTGAGCAGTTGAAAGCCATGCTCTTGCACGAGGGACTGGGCCAGCGGGATCAGTCCGGTTTTGTCGGATACACTCAACAAAGCCAACGGTACAGAATCCTGTTCGCGACAGCGTTGCGCAGTAGCAAGGGGCATTGGAGGCGTTATCCAGTAGAGAAGGGCCCAGAGGAAAAAGCTGGCCGGGATACCCAGCCCAGCGCTCTCACAGCATACCCCGAAAGCTGGACCCTCTTGTCCAGCCACCTGGTTCAGACAAATCTTCAGATCGTTCGCATCAGCAGGACGGATCAGGAATATTCTGCTTCGCCTCTCACCTGATCCTGCCGGACCTGTTCCCGCTCCCGGTTAAGGCGGGCCACCTGGGCCTCCAGATCTTGAATACGGTGCAGCAACTGCTCGATTGCACGCCCCACCGGGTCAGGCATGAGATGGTGATCCAGGTCAATGCCATGGGCGGGGATGCGGCGCTGATGGGGCGGGATGACCGCACGGCCTGGGATCCCAACCACCGTCATGCCGGGAGCCACATCCTGAATCACGACCGCGTTGGCTCCGATACGAGCTTTTTCCCCAATGCGAACCGGCCCCAGAATCTTGGCCCCCGTGCCGACAATCACCCCGTTTTCCAGGGTGGGATGACGTTTGCCCTTGCTCCAGGAAGTACCCCCCAAGGTGACCCCGTGGTAGAGGGTAACATCATCACCAATTTCTGCCGTCTCACCGATCACCACCCCACAGCCGTGGTCAATGAAAAAGCGCCGCCCAATCTTGGCTGCCGGGTGGATTTCAATCAATGTGAAAGAACGAGCCAAGAAGCTGAGCAGCCGCGCTAGGAAAAACCAGCGCTGTTTCCACAGCCAGTGGGCGATGCGGTGCAAAAACAGAGCATGCACACCGGGATAAGTGAAGATGACCTCCCAGCGATTGCGTGCTGCCGGATCCCGATCGAAGACACAATCAACATCCTCCCAAAATTGCTGCCAGAACCCCAGTTTTGGCTCCGGCTTGCCAGCAGGGAGAGAATTGCCCTCCCCCGTTTTGGGGCTTTCCACCGCCGACTGCTCGGCCTCCGTCAGCATGAATGGTCTCCGTTTAGGAACCTCCACTCCCCTTTTAGCACTTTTTGCCGGCAGCAAGGAGAGATCTCCAATCGGGCCAAGGGAGCTCCTCGCGCAACTCTCCACTGGGTCGAGCTCAAGCAAATTGCCTTCTGCCCTAGCCTTTACCCAACTGTTGAGCCACCAGTTGTCCAATAGCTTGGGCAGCTCCCGGCTTGCCCCCCAGCCGCTGCAGTTCTGTCTGCATTTGCTGACGGCGCTGGGGATCTTCCAGCAGAACTCGCATTTGCTCGGCCACGGCCACCGGGCGCAAATGGCCCCGCAACTCTGGCACCACCTCTCGCCCCGCCCAGATGTTCGGCCAAGCCAAGTGGCCCAGCCAACGCAGAGCAATCCTATTGAAGACGCGGGCCAGCCAAGTGCCCAAGCCCGGAAGGTGGGCCAACAGGCCGAGGATCCCATCCCAGGCGCGCATTGCCTCCAGCTTGTTGGTAGGGATCACCACAACCATCGGCACCCCCAAATAGGCCAGCTCGGCGGTGTTGGCGCCAATGGTGGTCAGACAGAGATCACAGTTGGCCAGCACAGAATAGGCAGGGAAGCTTGTCCACAATTGCACCGTGCTGCCAAAGGGGGTAACAAACTGGGATCCCAGATTGGTCTGCTCCAGAATGGCTGAGGTGCCATAGATCAAAGCCATATCGGGATTGAGCTTGGGATGGGCATAGGCTGCCAACGACTGGGGGGTTTGTCCTGGGGCCACCGGGATCACAAAGCGGACATTCGGCAGCATCTGTCGCAGCTCATCGGCCACAGCCAACACCAATGGCACCCCCAAGGAGAGCTTGGCTGGCTTGGAGCCTGGGAGCAGCCCCACCTGATAGTGGGTGCGGTTCTCATCGCTCAGACGCTGCCAGCCGCGCGGTAGCAATTCTTCAAAGGCCTCCGGCCCGCTTACGCGAAAGGCCTCCGGCCCGCTTACGCGATCGGTGAAGCGGTTCCCCACTCTCTCTGGCGCAGTTCTTACAGGCTCCCCCTCGCCGATGGAGCTGGGAGATGCATCTTGGAGCAGGCCAAAGGCTTGGGTTGGGGAAGAAAAGCCTGCCGTGGGTTTGGAGGCAGCGGCAGGAGATCTGCTGCCAAGCCAGCCGGAAAGGGGCACCCCCGGCAAATAGACAGCGCTGGCTACGCCATCCGCCATCAAATCCCCGACAACGTGCATTTTGTGGGCCCAAGGGTGGCCCAGCAGCCGTCCGCCATCGTAGCGGCGTTTGATGGCCTCGGTTCGCACGGCGAAAGCATGTACCCAAGGCCGCCAACGGGGTTGATGCTCAGCATAGACCACCAGCCGATAGCGCAAGCGGCGAGCAATCCAGACGGCAAAAAACTGATCCCCCCCCAGAAACAGCACCACCCCTCGCTTGGCCCAATCCCAGGCTTCTTCGGTTTGGCCGGTAAGCAAAAAAGCCAGAAAAAAATCGGGATCCTGCACCCGATCCACGTCGACGAACGCTTGCGCTATCTTCATCTCTTGCCCGGAAGCATGGGGGCAGGGGGACAGCACCAGGGAGAGGCGTGCCTGAGGCAGTTGCTGGCGCAATTCCATCACCACCGGACGCACCCAGGTGGTCAGCTCTCCAGGGCCGTTTGAGAGAATAAGAATGTCATAGGGAGGCTCACCGCTGCTCAGTGGGGCCATCGGAGGCTGGGATCCTGCAATTAATCGTCTCATTCTACCGTTTGCCCATGGCCCTGGGCCGATTCCTGCCAGTCCGGAGATTTGTCGGGATCCCTTCCCAAAGAGGCAGCCCCAGCGTCGGCTGAGGGGCAAGGCGTTCTTCAGAGAGGCATCTGGCCATGCGAGAGGCCAGGGGATCCCTCAGGCCAGCAGGGACCCGCCGATCATCCCCGCCAGCAGAATAAACCCTTGCACCACATTTTGGCCGAAGATGGCCAGGTACAAGGTGGGAGAGGCATTCCTTTGGTGGAGCTGCCAGGTTTGCCGGCCCCAGAGGACGCTGGCGATGGCCCAACTGACAAAATAAACTCCATGCAACCGTAGGCTGATCCCCACCCCCAACAGCGCGATGGCAGTGCCCAAAAAAAATAGCCCCACCGCCGTCGGCGTCCGCTGCCCGAAAAAACGGGCGCTGGAATGGATCCCGGCCCGCTCATCGTCCTCCCGATCCGCAAGAGCATAGACGGTATCAAATCCCAGTGTCCACAACACCGTGGCCAGCCACAGCCAGCCCAGCCCCTCTTCCCACAGGGGTGTGTTGGCATCTTGGCCGCTCACCGCCGTCCAACTGATGAGCACGGCAAATCCCCACGCCAGAGCCAGCACCAACTGCGGCACCGGAAACACCCGCTTGGCCCCTGGATAGAGCAGAATTACCGGCACCGCCGCCACACAGAGGGCAAAGCTAACCGGGTTGAGAAACAGCGCCAGCCCTGCCGCACAGGCCAAACTCACCACCGCCATCAGGATCCCGACGCCAACGGTCAACTCCCGGCTGGCCAACGGGCGATGGCGGGTGCGCTCCACCAGCGGATCCAAATCTCGATCCCAAAGATCGTTGATGACACAGCCCGCTCCGCTGGCGGCCAAACTGCCCAGAATCAGGATCCCGACCAACGGCCAAGGGGGCGTTCCCCGTCCGGCCAAAAAAGCTCCCCACAGCGCCGGGATCATCAAAATCAGTCGCCCTGCCGGCTTGTGCCAGCGCAACAGCCGCAGAATGGCTCCGCCAGTGGCCCAGAGTGCAGAAGGGGAAGCAGACATAACCGGTTTCCGGCCAATCGCGACAGCGGGACGGAGTCCTTAAAGCGTGAGTTGCCGTTCGCGGGAGGGGTGCAGAGCACCATGAGGCGTGGGTAGGGGCGGCTCCACATTAGAGATCTTAAATCAATCATCCTGAATTGCAGGTTTTTGGAATCCTTTCGGTTCCATTCGCCGTCTCAAGGCCCTGTGCAAGTCAGTCCGCCCCTGTTCTCTTTATTGGCCTGCCCTGGAAGTTTGATATCCTATCGGGGGGCTGCTGTTGACGGTGGCGGCACTTGCCCTTCTCACCCTGTGAGGCAGTGATTGCTACGTGACGCTTCCGCGTTCGTGACGGCGGTGCGGAGCACTTGCGTGCAGGCGCAACGGAGTTCTGTATGGAAGCAACCCTCTCCATGACCGGTCCACTTCCTCAAGCCAAGGAAGCTGCTTCCCATCTGGAGACCCTGCTGGTGGTGGATGACGAGGATGCCATTCGGGAAACGGTTGCCCTGGCTTTGGAAGAGCAGGGGTATCAGGTTTTACAAGCCGCTGATGGTCGGCAAGCCCTTGAGATGGTGCATACGGTTGAGCGGCTGGATTTGATGATCTTGGATTTGATGTTGCCCAGCTTGAACGGTCTGGATCTGTGCAGGCTGCTGCGCAGGGAGGGCAACACGATTCCCATCCTGATGTTGACGGCCAAAAGTAGCGAAACCGACCGCGTGGTGGGCTTGGAACTGGGGGCCGACGATTATCTGACCAAGCCCTTCGGCATGCGGGAGCTGATCGCCCGCTGTCGCTCGGTGTTGCGTCGGCAACAACTGGCCCAAGCCAGCGATGCCACGGTGCTCCGCTACGGGGATCTGTGTATGTTTACTCAGGAGTGCCGCGTGTTGGTGCGGGGCGTCGAGGTGAGTTTTTCCCCCAAAGAGTTTCGCCTGTTGGAGCTGTTTATGTCCAACCCCCGCCGCGTTTGGACGCGGGAGCAGCTTCTGGAGCGCGTCTGGGGATCCGACTTCATGGGCGACAGCAAGACCGTCGATGTGCATATCCGCTGGCTGCGGGAAAAATTGGAGCTGGATCCCAGCAACCCAGAGTATTTGGTGACGGTGCGCGGCTTCGGCTATCGCTTCGGCTAGTCTTTTTGCTGGCCACGCCACCGGCGGGCAAAAGAGAGCGCCTCGGCACGAGTTTGAATCTGCCCCCAAGCCTGCGCCTCCTGGAGGTCTTGCAGCAACTGGCCTACCCAGGGGCCGGGTTTGGCCCCCAAGCTGTGCAGCAGATCGCGGCCATCCAGCAGGGGCACCAGATGGGCCAGGGGATCCTGGGGGTCTTCGTAGCGTTTGAGCCAAGACTCCAGCTTTTGAGGGTCGCCGCCCGTAGCCACCGCCAACAGCGCCAGGCCACCGAACAGGGATCCCGCCTGTTGATAAAGCCGCCACTGTTGCGCAGGGGTGGGGGAGTCCGTCAGGAGAAGCTGAAGCTGAGGCAGAAGATGGTGTAGCTTTTGGATGGCCCGCATTTCCGCTCGGCTGAAGCGCAGCCGCTCCAGCTCGGTTTCCACCCTTTCTGCCGTTCGCGTCAGCAAGACAGAGTCCTCAGTTCCCGCTGGATCCCACAACAAGGCCGCCAGCACCACTGCCAACAGCCTGCCGCGCCCTTCGCGTGAGGATGTCAAGGGCTGGGCCAGCTCTGCCAGCGTGCGGGGATAGAGCGGTTGCCAGCGCCCGGCCCACTCCCACACGGCCTGAGCTTGAGGGAAGCCCGGACTTTCCGGCTTCAGGTGGGGCAGCCAAGCCTGCAGCAACCCCGCCGCCACCGCCGCCTGTAGGTGAGCCAGCCCTGGGATCCCTGCCTCCAACAGGGCCACTATCTCTGCCCGCACCCGTTCTGCCGCCACATTCGCCAAAAGGGGGGCCCGCTCCCGGATTGCCTCTTGCGTAGCCGGATCCAGCACAAACCCCAGTTGAGCCGCCTGTCGATAACCCCGCAACAGCCGCACCGGATCGGCGCTGAGGTTGTCGGGGTGTACCATGCGCATCCGGCTCTGGCGAATATCGGCTTGTCCGCCTGTGGGATCCAGCAGTTGCTCCCTTTGCAGATCCAAGGCCAGGGCATTGCAGGTGAAGTCCCGCTGCCTCAGATCCTCCTCAGGGGTGGATCCCGCCTGCAGCCCCACGTCCACGGTCAACTTTGCCAACACAATGCGGGCAATCTGCCGTTCGGGATCCAACACCACAAAGCCCGCCCCCAACCGCCGTGCCACTGCCGCTGCCCAGCCCACGGGATCCACAGCGCACATCAGGTCCAAATCCACCGACGCTGAGGACTCCATCCCACCGTCGCGAGCGGGATCTCCAGCAGCACAGCTCCGCAGCCAAGCCAGGTAAGCATCCCGCAGGGATCCCCCTACCCAATAGCTTTTCTGCGGCAGCCACTCTTGGGGGAAAGGCAGCCGTTGGTAAAAATAGGTCAGCAGCCACTTCGTCAGCAAGGCTTCGCTCGGGCTTAGGGTCATTCCCAGTCAAAACTCCATGAAGATGAGACACCTGGGGTGGTAGGAGAACGCTTCTGGGGGTATGAAGTCAGCGTCCTCGTCTGGTCGCGTCAGCGTTGCAGAGCAACAATGAGCAGAGCAACAATGAAATGCCCGGAGTTTTTCCCTACCGCTCCAGCAGCGAGCCGCCCACAGCAGCAGGGACAAAGGCAGGAGCTGCCAAGCCCGGAGTGAGCAGATGAGGCC
This sequence comes from Thermostichus sp. MS-CIW-30, assembly GCF_054058015.1. Classification (NCBI taxonomy): domain Bacteria; kingdom Bacillati; phylum Cyanobacteriota; class Cyanophyceae; order Thermostichales; family Thermostichaceae; genus Thermostichus; species Thermostichus sp. MS-CIW-30. Next base: position 56,404 of record NZ_JBSRZW010000014.1, on the reverse strand, counting down.
GCACCAGCGCCGCCAAGCCAGCAATGAACAGAGGGTCGGTATTTAAGGCGGGCACACGGCGAAAATCGGCAATCCCAGCTCGATGGGCCAGCTCCCGATACTCGATGTCAATCTCCTGCAGGGTCTCGATGTGCTCCGACACAAAGCTAATCGGCACCACCAGCAACTGCTTCACACCTCGGGATCCCAACTCCGGGATGACCCGTTCGGTGTAAGGCTGGAGCCACCGCACCGAACCCACCCGGCTTTGATAGGAGAGGGTGTGGTCATTGGGGCGTCCCACCTGCTGCCAGATCAGCCGCACGCAGGCTTCCATTTCCTGTTGGTAGGGATCCCCGGCCTCGGTGACATAGCTTTCGGGAATGCCGTGGGCGCTGAACAGCACATGCACCCCTTCGGGCTCGGCAAATCCATCCAACTGTTCCCGAATTGCTCTGGCCATCGCCTGCACGTACTGAGGCTGATCGTACCAGGAGTAGATCTGGCAGCGCTCGATGCATGCCAGCTCCGGATCTTCAGCCCAGAGCCGATCCAGCAGCTTAAAGCTGGATCCCGTCGTGCTGATGGAATACTGCGGGTAGAGCGGCAGCACCACCAAGCGGGTGATCCCATCCGACTTGATCTGCTGCACCACCGACTCGATCAACGGATGCCAGTAGCGCATGGCAACATACACCGGCACGTCATAGCCCTCAGCCACCAGGTGGGCCTGCAGTTCTCGTGCTTGCTCAGCAGTAATGCGCCGCAAGGGGGATCCCCCCCCAATGGCCGCGTAGTTGCGGCGGGATTTTTCGGCCCGCAGTGTGGAGATGGCCCAGGCAAAGGCCCGCTGCAAGAAGGGAAACGGCAGCCGGATCAGCTCGGGATCGGCAAACAGATTGTAAAGAAAGGGCTGCACATCGGCCTGGGCCTCTGGCCCCCCCAAGTTCAGTAGGAGCATGCCGCTTTTGGACATAACAAGGCTCATTGCGTTGGCGGTGCGGAGCACCATGTTCTTCTTTATCCACTGTAGGGGCTCTTATCCCCCAGCGGGAAAGTGACCTTAAGTTTTTTTGCAGTCTTTCTCAGCTTTCCCCTCAGGAGAAACCACCCGCACCCAAACCTACAAGTCCAATCCGGAGACTCCGTCCCGCTGTCGCGAACAAAGTCCAAAAAGGGATCCCCGCCCACAAGGGGATCCCCAGCCTTAAAACTCCACTGTCGTGCAGAGCAGCAGAGCGGTGTTAAAACTCTCGACCTCGGTAAACCCGCTGCAGGGCCGGAGTGACGGGGTAGCGATCAATATCGGCCAGGCTCAACTTCAAGCGCAGCGTATTGAGGAGTTTCCAGTAGGGGGGCACAAAAGCCTTTTCAGGGATGGGTTGGGCGGTAGGAGAGGGATCCCCAGGTCGGGCAACCGTCTCCATGGGGCAGCCGCGGTAGCGGAGCGGACGGGATCCGAGGTGAGCTGAGCGCAGATCTCGGCTGGGATCCACCGTCAAGCCGCGAAACTGGATCGCCCCCGGACGAGAGGCTTCCCGATAGCGCAGATAGCCAGCCCACACCTGGGCAATCCACTCCGGCAAAGCTTCGGGCCGAATGTGATAGCGCTCCGGCAACAAACGGTCGTTGAGAAAACCCATCAGCCCAGACCAAACTTGCCAGACAAAAGCTCCGACGATGCGAGCAGCGGGAGACGATGAAATCTTCATGGTGGAAGCTGAAAAATGTAGAGAACCTGAAAAACCGGTGATGCAGCCAGAATTTGCCGTTGATTATACCAGCCCAGATGCATCGGAACGCTCACCCTGAACCTTTTGGCCTCGAGTTTTTCTGCTCACTGGAAAGCAGAAGCCGGCTTGCGGCCAAGCGCGTTGAGCCACCCAAATCCATCGACTACAATAAGCCCAAGGCTTGGGTGTTGCTTTCTCTCTCTGAATCTTTAGCTGGTGGGGATCCTGGAAGCGCACCGACAAGCAAACTTCACTTCAATGACCACTGCACCTAATAGGGATCGACGGATTATGACCTGGCGCGGCGACATCACTCCCATCAATCGGCTGTGGGGATCCCTTCCCTACCTTCTGCCTTTGGTATCGGCTCTGCCCTTGGGCTTTTTGCCCTCTGGGCTGTTTCAATCTCTGCCAGGGCTGATCCCCATTTTTGCGCCCCTATTTCGTCTGGTGCCCCTGGCCACGGGCTGGCTGGGAATGGGGGTGTTTTTGGCTCTCCTGTTCCTGGTGATCCGCAACACCCGCGTAGCCCATTTTGTTCGCTTCAACACCATCCAGGCGCTCTTGCTCAACATTGCCTTGTTCTTGGTGCAGGTGCTGATGCAGGCGTTTGGCATACTCTTCGGCAACCTTGGCCTGGCAGCGATGGTCAGCATTTTGGCCACCACGGCTCTCTTGGGGGTGATTGCCATCACCGTCTACGCCTGGGTGCAAAACATTCGCGGCCACTACGCCGAGGTGCCGGTGCTCTCTGATGCCGCCTATGCCTGGATTCGCTACTAGTTGTCAAGTCCCTGCGGGTCTGGTTGCCGATTTGCCGACCTCATCGGAGCCTAAGCCAACTCTTCAGCTCTCAAGGATTGTGGGAGGCCGGGGTGCCATCGGATTCGAGTTCTAGTCGCGCCAGCAGGACAGAGTCCTTTGTTGGGCAAGCCCTCACCCACCTGGACGCCTCTGGCCGAGCACAAATGGTGGAAGTGGGACACAAGCCCATGGTTGCCCGCTTGGCCACTGCCCAAGGACAGGTACGCATGTCAGAAACGACTTTGCAGACCATCTTGGCCGGTCAAGGGCCCAAAGGGAATGTGGTGGAAACAGCCCGGCTGGCCGGGATCATGGCTGCCAAGCGCACCGCCGATCTGATCCCGCTGTGTCATCCTCTCCCCTTGAGCAGCGTCACCGTGGATCTGAATCCGGATCCCCATCTGCCCGGCTTTCTGATCACCGCTACAGTGAAAACCAACGCCCAAACAGGGGTGGAGATGGAGGCTTTGACAGCAGTTTCGGTGGCTGCCCTCACCCTATACGACATGACCAAGGCCTTGGAGAAGACGATGGTGATCGAACACATCCGGCTGTTGCGCAAGTATGGGGGGAAGTCTGGGCCTTTCGAGGCAGAGGATCGGGATAACGCCGAGAAATGCTGAAAGCTTTGCAACAACCAGAGAGGGGTGTTGGGATAGGGTTGCTGGTGGGAGTCGTGGTGCTGCTCTGGCCCATGCTGCGCCAGGGCTATCCCATGACTCACTCCACTCACTTCAACCTCAGTTGGGCCTTTCAGTATCAACGACAGTTTTTCGGCGGGCAGTTTTACCCCCGCTGGCTGGAGTATTCCAACTTCGGCTACGGCAATCCTACCTTTGCCTTTTACCCCCCTCTGTGCATGGTGGCCCCTCTGCCGTTTCGCCTGCTGGAGCTGGATATGCCCGGATCCCTGGTGGCCAGCATGGGCTTGGCGATGGCGGTCTTTGGCGCAGGGCTGTATGCCCTTCTCCGGCAACTTATCCCCTGGGCTTGGGCTCTGGTTTTGGCTCTGGCGGGTATGGCCGGCCCCTATTGGCTGGTGGATATTTATCAACGGGGGGCAATGGGGGAAGTGTGGGCCATTGCTGTCTCTCCCTGGATTTTCTGGGCCTCAGTCCAGGTGATCTGCCGGCCCCAGTCCCTTTGGCCGATTGTGGCCTTAGCCATTAGCTACGGCCTGTTGGCCCTATCTCACTTGCCCACTTTGCTGGTCTTTACGCTAACTTGGCTGCCTCTGCCTTGGGTGCTGGGCCGCTGGGATCCCCTCTGGCCCAGGGTGGGGCGCTGCTACTTGGGGTTTGGGCTGGGGCTGGGGTGGACGGCGTTTTATCTGCTGCCAGCCTTTTGGGATCAGCGCCTCATCCAGGTGGAGTTGGTGAATTTTGTCGAAGAGTACATGCCCCAACATCGCCTGATGCTGAGTGGGCTAACCCGGCTCCAGCCGCAACTGACGCAGCACTGGTTTGAAAGCGGCCTGGTGGGGTACTGGATCTGGATGGTGGCCGTTGTCTTGGGTGCTGGGATCCTGGTTTTCTGGGAATGGCTGGCCCGCAGGACAAGGGGGATGACCCCGATCCATTCCGTTCGCGCTGGCGAGACGGAGTCCTTTGATGCCTTGGGATCCCATGCTCCCCTGGCCAAAGCGATCCTGCTCTACAGCTTGGGGGCCAGCTTGGTGGCCCTGCTGATGATGACGGATTTGCTGGGTTGGCTCTACGAGTGGATTTTGCCCCTGCGGCGCATTCAGTTTTCTTGGCGCTGGATGGCGGTGACATCAGTAACGGTGCCCTGGCTGTTGGGATCCCTGGCCGCCTGGGGGTGGGGACAAAAGGGCTTGAGGATCCTCTTGATTGTGGGGATAGGTCTGGCCATGGGGATACAAAGCTGGCAGGGCTGGCAGGTCTTGTCCAGAGCCAGGTTTGACCCGCAAACCATCCAGACTTTTCAAGAGCTGTCTGCCGCTAAGCCATTTCCCAATGAGCCCCAGCAGCGACCGGGCATCGCTTTTCTTCACTGGCACTGGATCTTTCCCGATGGGCTGGCGCTGGTGGATGTGCTGGAGTACCGACCTCGCCAAGCAACCCTGCCCATGCCGCCCCCAGAGGTGGATCCGCTGCTGCGGTGGCAAGGCGACATGGTGAACTTTGGACGAGAACAAAGCGATCTGGAGCCACTGTTGGAAGTGGAGCAGTGGCGCTATGGCTACCGTCGTTTTCGGGCCGTTAACCCCACTGCTCAGGATCGATGGGTAGTCCTGCGCACGTTTTACTACCCTGCTTGGCGGGTACAGGTGGATGGTCGCCTCACATCTGCCGAGCACAATGGACTGGGGCTGTTGCAGGTGCGGATCCCGCCGGGGGATCATCGCGTGCAGGTGCGCTATCTGGGTACTGCAGCCGAGTGGATGGGGTGGATCTTGACCGGCCTGACGGGGGTGCTGCTGGTGAAGGTGCGGCGGCTGCTCCGCCTGCTGGGTTTGAACGGAGCGCGGAGACAAGAAACTCCAGAGGAGGTAACAGCATGCTGAGTCGCGTGGCCGATTCCATCTACTGGCTCAACCGCTACGTGGAGCGCGCCGAGAACATCGCCCGCTTCATCGATGTCAATCTCAACCTCATCCTAGACTTGCCCAGCGGTCCCGCTCAGCAGTGGGATCCCATCGTCTACACCACCGGGGATCAGGAGCTGTTTTACCAACGCTATGGCCAGGCAACCCAAGAAACAGTCATCCAGTTCCTGGCTTTTGATAGGGATTACCCCAACTCCATCCTTTCCTGTTTGCGGCTGGCGCGGGAAAATGCCCGCTCTGTGCGGGAGGTCATTTCTTCAGAAATGTGGGAGCGGGTCAACCGCTTTTATTTGATGGTCAAAGAAGCGGCTCAGCAAGGCCCCCACCTGAGTCAGCTCCATGATTTTTTCACGGAAGTGAAGCTGGCCAGTCACCTATTCGCCGGGGTGATGGATGCCACCATGACCCATGGGGAAGGATGGCATTTTGGCCAGATTGGCCGTCTTTTGGAGCGGGCGGACAAAACGGCGCGCATTTTGGATGTTAAGTATTTTATTTTGCTGCCCTCTCTGCAGTATGTGGGTACGGCTTTGGATGAGTTGCAGTGGATTGCTTTGCTGAAGTCGGCCAGTGCTTATGAAATGTACCGGAAATACAGCCGCCAGCACCGCATCAATCCCAGAGAGGTGGCCTCTTTCCTGATTTTGGATCGGCAATTTCCCCGCTCTATTCAGTTTTGTCTTATTCACGCAGATCGATCCCTGCACCAAATCACCGGCACCCCAGCCGATACCTGGCGGGATCCCAGCGAGCGAGCTTTGGGCCGCCTGCGTTCTGAGCTGGACTACCTAACCATCGACGACATTATGGAGCAGGGCTTACATGAGTTTCTCGACAAATTGCAGCTACAAATGAACCACGTTGGCGATTGCATCTACGAAACTTTCTTTGCCACTCGCCCCTTGCAACCGTCTGAATCCTCTCTACTCTCTCAACGTCAAGCCCAACTGACATGAACGGCCTCGACTCTAAATGCAACGAGAAAAACAGGACACCTGGCCAATTGGGCTGGATCGGCAGCCGACGGGAGTAGATGAGGCAGCCTTTATTGCCGCCAATGTCACACTGATCGGCGATGTCCATCTTTCGGAAGCGGTGAGCATTTGGTACGGGGCTATCCTGCGGGGGGATCTCTCGCCCATTGTCATTGGCCGCCGCAGCAATATCCAAGATGGAGCCATTCTGCACGGGGATCCCGGACAGCCGACCCTGGTTGGCGAGGAAGTGACCGTAGGCCATCGAGCGGTCATCCACAGTGCCCACATCGAGGGGGGATGTCTGATCGGGATTGGGGCCATTATCTTGAACGGGGTCACCATCGGGGCAGGCAGCATGGTGGGAGCTGGAGCAGTGGTCACCCGGTCTGTGCCACCCCACTCTTTGGCGGCGGGGATCCCGGCCAAGGTTATCCGCACCCTCACCGAGGAAGAGGTCGAGCAACTGCGCCTTCACGCCCAGCACTACGTGGATCTGGCGCTTCAGCATGCCAGCTGCCTTGGTCAGTGGAGCAGATGTTCGGGCGAGCGGCTCTGAACCTATTTTGCAAGCCGTCTCTCAACAGCCGGGATCCACACAGAGCACCCAGGTATCTTTGCTGCCGCCCCCCTGGGAGGAGTTCACCACCAGAGATCCCTTCTTGAGGGCGACGCGGGTCAGCCCCCCTGGGTGAACATAAATGTCCTTGCCATAGAGGATGTAGGGCCGCAAGTCCACATGACAGGGTTCTAGACGGGGGCCTTCTCCCCGATCCACCAAGGTGGGCACGCGAGAAAGGCACAGGGTGGGTTGGGCGATGTAGTTGCGCGGCTGGGCGCGGATTTTCTCGGCAAAAGCAGACCGCTCTGCCGGTGTAGCCTGGGATCCCATCAGCATGCCATAGCCGCCTGACTCGTTGGCTGCCTTCACCACCAGCTTGTCCAGGTTTTCCAGTACGTACGCCTGATCCTTAGGATCCCAGCAGAGGTAGGTGGGCACGTTGGGCAAAATGGCTTCCTCTCCCAGATAGTAGCGGATCATCTGGGGCACATAGGCGTAGATCACCTTGTCGTCCGCCACCCCCGTTCCCAAAGCGTTGGCGATCGCCAGCCGCCCCGACCGGTAGACCTCAAACAGGCCGGGTACCCCCAAGAGGGAATCAGGGCGAAAAGCAAGGGGATCGATGAAGTCATCGTCGATGCGGCGGTAGATCACATCCACCCGCTGCAGCCCCTTGGTGGTGCGCATTTGCAAATAGCCATCGGCCACCACCAGATCCCGCCCTTCCACCAGCTCCACCCCCATCTGCTGGGCGAGGAAAGAATGCTCGAAGTAGGCGGAGTTGTAGATGCCGGGGGTGAGCACCACCACCGTTGGATTGGCCAGTTGCGGCGGCGCCAGGTAGAGCAGAGTATCCAACAAGTGGCTGGGGTAATCGTCCACCGGGCGGATCCCCATGGTGTTGAACAGGGAGGGAAAGGTGCTTTTCATCACCCGCCGATTTTCCAGCACGTAGGAGATTCCCGACGGACAGCGCAGGTTATCTTCCAGCACGTACCAAGTTCCGTCCCGATCCCGCACCAAGTCGGTGCCGGTGACGTGGCACCAAATTCTCCCCGGTGGGTTGAGCCCCACACAGGGCCGCAGAAATCCCTTGGCCGTCTCGATCAGCTCGGCAGGGATCACCCCATCCTTAAGGATCTTCTGGTCGTGATAGACATCGTCGATGAACAGGTTGAGGGCGTGGATGCGCTGCTTGAGACCCTTCTCCAGCCGCTGCCACTCGGAAGCCGAGACGATGCGGGGAATGATGTCAAAGGGGAAAATTCGCTCCGTGCCCTGGCTATCGCCATAGACGTTGAAGGTTACCCCCATTTGAAAGAGGGCCGCCTGCGCCGCCGCTTGCCGCTGCTGCAGTTCCCCTTCTTCCAGAGAATGAATGCGCTCAATCAGCGGGATCGCCTCAGGACGGGGCTGGTTACGCCCCAAAAACAGCTCGTCGTAAAACCCCTCGCCCGGGTCGTAGGCATCAAAACGCACGTCTGGGATCCCTGGAACGCTATCATCTTCTTCTACTTCTTCTACTGTTGGCGGCTCTGGATCTGCATAGTGTGCTTTCAGCTACTTTTAGCCTGGTAAAAAGAAAGGACTCCGTCCCGCTGACGCGAAAGGACTCCGTCCCGCGAACAGTGGGTTGGCCAAACCAGGGGGGAGCTCTAGGGATCCGCCACCTCAAAGGCCCATAGCCCCCGCTCAGCAGGGATCCGGTGCAACCGTCCGCTGGGAAAACGCCGTTGCAGTTCTGCCCCTTGCTGATCCCATACCCACTCGTTCATGAACAGGGTAAACGGCGGTTCTAGGTCTTGGCCGGGCAACGTCTCTGGGGAAAAAACCTTCACCTCCTGCTCCGGCCCAGCAAAAAATTGAATCCAACTTTGCCAGTAGATAGGCTCTCCCCAGCTGAAATAGGGGTAGGCAGTGCTAGCCGCCAGATAGAAGCGGTAGTCGGGATCCATTTGGCGAGCTGCCACATAGCGCCCGGTGGCCCCCACATCGTTGCCCTGCGTCCAGCCTTTGTGGACAAAGTCTCCAAAAATGGCCAGGTTCCACCCCCCAATCAGCAGGATTGCCCCCGCCATCGCCGCCGCCGGCAGCCAACTCCCGGCCCGGGATCCCCAGCGTTCCAGGAGACCTGCCAGCACTTGGATCCCTTCCAAGGTTAGATAGGCTACAAAGGGCAGGATCACCAGCAGGCGGGTGTAGTTGGGGGCTTTGGTGATGGCCAAGCTAAACAGCAGGTAGAGAAATAGGAAGCTGCCGATACAGAGCCAGTCGTGGGGCTGGCTGCGCTTCTTGAAAAGGCGGTAGAGGCCGGATCCCAGCCCCAGCCAGATCAAAGCCCCCGTCAAGGGATCCACAAAAGCATGGCCGTAGTTGGGATAGATGTAGCCGCGGTCGTGCTGGCCGGGGTCGTTGAACATACTCAGGCCGTTGAAGATGTTGCGCCAGACCGCCTCCTCCGGGGTAGCCGCATTCACCCACATCTGCTGTAGGGCCCGCCCCTCCGGGAAAAAGAGAAATTGTTGGCGAGAGTACTCGGCGCTCACCGCAGGTGCTGTGACCGTGGCCACCAGAATGGGCCCAGCCACCAGAAAAAAACCCGACGCCGCCGGCACCGTCAGCTTAGCCAGGACCCAGAGGGGATTAGCTTGCTTGTTTTCTCCTCGGAGATCCTCCCGGCCCAGGAGCAGGTACAGAACTCCAAACAGCAACCCCAGCAGGATCACCACCCGCCCCGGCAAATAGCCGTAGAGGGAGAAAGCCGCCGCTCCTCCCCCCAGATAGAGCAACAGGGGGTTTTTCTCCCGCACCCCCTTCAAGATCAAGGCCAAGGCTGCACACTCTACCAAGACAATGAGGTTTTCCCGCATCGCCATACGGCTAATAGCCAGCAGGGCATGGTTGGATCCCAAGAGGGCTGCCCCGGCCAAGGCCAGACGGGATCCCCAAAATGCCCGAAAAAACCCGTAGGCCACCAGAATGGTGACGACCCCGAAGGCGGCATGTACCGTGCGCACATTGAGCAGCGTGACTCCCCCCATCAGCCGCGTCAGGCCGCCGAAGAGGCTGAACATGAAGCGGGGGAAATAGAAATACTCCGGCATCAGCCCAAAGATATCGGGATAGCGCACCCCTGAGGCGCGACGGGCCATGGAGGTGATCACAATCTCGTCAGTATTGATCTGAAAGGGGATGTTGGCCAGGTCGTAGAGGTAAATCGGGGCAAAGACCAACACCAACAGCCCCAGGTGCAACAGCTCCTGTTGCCAGCGCAGCCGCGTCGGATCCCAAGGGGGTTGAGCCGGGGAAAACTGCGCCCAATACAACCCCACCAGCAGGATGCTCAGCAGCCAGAGGCCAATCTGCAGCACGTGGTAGCCAAACACCCCGTACCAGAGGATCAGGGCTACCCCCAAGCCCAAGCCGGATCCCAGCAGGGGCAGATGCCGGGAGGTCATCACCCTATCCCAAACCGCCATAGAACCGATACGACTGGAATCAGGAACGAATCGATCCCTCTCAGCCTACCAGGCGCAAGATGCTCGACAAAACCAGAACTCAGTCAGCGCCTTCCCCCCTAGTCTTTCTCCCAAGGGGCGAGGGGAGATCAGAAAAGGTTGGAATCAAAACTTTGCCCCACCTGTTCTAGGGATCGCCAACAGGGATTCACAAAATCAATAACCCCGCATCGGCTCCGCCTCTGGCTCCAATTCCGGATCTATGAAGTTGGACGGATCGTAGAGGAAGCGGTTGACCTCGTCCTCAATGCGATAGATCTCGAAGGGCTCCAATTGTTTGCCAGTTCGCAAGGCCAGCAGGTAGCCATCCACCAGCAGACGTAGCTCATCGGTGCGCCGGTAGCCCCGCTGCCAGGTATCCACCAGAGCATCGGTCAAAGCCTGATAGTGCCGGATCAACTTTGGGTCTTGCAACATGGTGTTCCCTTGCCCTGCCTGTTTCTATCCTAACGTTTGGTGTCTCTTTGTAAGCGGGGATTGCGAACGGGATCCCGAAGCTTGGTCTCTTCTTGGCTTCAAGCCATGGGCAGGTGCAGCCGCGAAGGCGTCTCGCCACCGCTGCGGAGAGTGATGGTGAGAATGCGGGCCTCAATCAGCCGCTCTTCCCGCATTCCCGTGCCTGTGTTGACAGGATAGGCCGGAAAACAAGCCGCGCTAAGGCTGAGGCGCAAGGCGTGACCGCAAGGGATGCGAATACAGGTGGGCTGACAGGGAATCAGAATGGGGGTACTGGGCTGGGGATCCCGTAGGCGACAATAGCCTTGGGAAAAGTTATACACCTGCCCATCGGGCCTTACCACCGAGAGCACAGCGCAAAGATCGAAACTGGGGCTGTCGGCCTCCGCGTACACCTCCACAGCAATGTCCCCGACCAGAACCAGCTCGGCTTGCAGCGGCGGAGTGGTATAGGTCAGGACATCGGTGCGGCAGTCGAGGGCGGAGCGCTCTTGCGGCCCGGCAGGCTGAACTAGGTGGCCCCCCAAGGCCGGCACCGGTCGCCAGGGATCGTGAACAAACGTATCCGACTGTTGTGCAGGCGAGGGTTCAGGGCGAAGGGATCCCTCTGCTTCTGAAAGGGCAGCCAAGCCGGTGCTGTGTAGGTAAAAAGCTTTTGGCTCAGGGGTAGGCCAAGCATCAAAGCCGCGCCAGCGGTTGGATCCCATCTCGAACAGGCGTACCGGCGGCTCCTGGAGGATCCCTGTATCTTTGCCTTTGAGGAACTGGTCAAACCAGCGCACCTGCAGGCGATCGATGGGGCTGACAGCCTCTGGGCCGAAATCCAACGCCCCCACTTTGCGGCCCCAAGGGAGATGGGCCCAAGGGCCGATGATCAGGTATTGAGGGTTCTGGCTGCGGGCGCTCATTTCCTTGTAGAGGCGCAGGCTACCACTCAGGTAGCTGTCAAACCAGCCGGCAATGTGTAGCATCGGCAGATCCACCGCCTCTAGACGGGGAGAGAGCTTGCGCCAGTATTCATCCGGCTCACTGTGCTCCAGCCAGTCGAAGTAATAGGATTGGGGGGCATACTGCTGCAACACCCCCGGCTTGAGGGGGATAGGGTCGTAGAGGGGGAGATTGCGGGCAGCTTTCAAAAGCGCTTGGTAGGCATTGGCATCCCCCCTGAGACGCGCCCCTTCGGTCTCCAGTTGCAAGGCCCAACTGAGGTTGTTGTAGAAGGCAAAGGCCCCCCCTGGGTAAGCGGCATCGGCATAGAGATCGTAAGGCAGCATCGCCGGGCAGAGGGCCTTCAAAGCCGTCGGACGACTGGAAGCGGCATACAGCTGGGTCATGCCCTGATAAGAGAAGCCGTACATGCCCACTACGCCGTTGCTCCCCGGCAAGGCAGCCGCCCAATTGACGGCGTCAAACCCGTCTTCCACCTCATGGCGGAAAGGGTAGAAGGATCCCTTGGAAGTTCCCCGTCCGCGCACATCCTGGATGACCACAATGTACCCCTGGGCCGCATACCACCTGGGATGGGCATACACCACCGTCGAGGCAATGGCCCGCCCATAGGGCTGCCGCATCAGCAAAACCGGGTAGCTCCCCTCCCCTTGCGGGCGATAGACATCCGCGTCCAGTTGGATCCCGTCGCGGGTGAACATGGAAACAGTTTCGCGGGGGCGAACGGGCAACATGGCCTGGGTTGGGCTAGCGGATCTTGCCAAAGGGATACCAATCAAGGACAACCTAAGGGATCCCTGGGTGGATTCTTCCTAAGATAAAACAGAAGCCCTTATGAGAGGGAGAAACTCCCACCAGAGTTTGAGCCCCTTCCCTGGTATTGCCCTTGATCTCCGGCCTGCTGGCGCAAGCGCGGCCTCTCCCAGACCCCTTTTTTTGGGAAACTGAGAATCTGAGAAAAGATTTATTTATTTCGGAGTACCCCCGACCTTCCAACTTCCACAGCTTCCAGAGCCTCTGAGGCCTAAGCCTCAGCAAGTGCCCTTCTCCAGCCTCCCGACAGCACCTGCAAATCCTCCTCATCCAAGTCCGCAGGAGTACCGGATCGGATGAGCTCGGCAAAATCTTCGTTGGGCACCATGAAGCAGAGGGCGTAGAGGCGGCCTGGGCCGGTGTTGCGGATTTCATGCACGCCTGTTGGCGGAACCAAAATGCTGTCTCCGGTTTTGATGGGAGCAGCTTTTCCATCGCAAATGGCCATGCCCTCACCCTTGAGGATAAAGAACATCTCTACAGCCATTTGATGGCGGTTGGGAGGGGTTTTGCCTCCCTCATCGAAGATCTCCACACAAAAGGTTAGAGAAATCTGAGCATGAGAAGGATCGAACACGATGGCCAGGCGATTGGTATCGTGGGGGCTGATGCGAAAAGCCTGATAATCGGCAGGGGTTTTAACAATTGGAATCACGCAGCGGGAAAGCGTTTGCATCCGGATCCTCCGCTCAAGAGATGAGGGGTGAATAGTGGGCAAGTGCTAACAGGGGAGAGCCGCGAGCAAATCTGAGGAGGAGGCGACAAAGCCAAAGCACTGCTTGACGTTGTAGAGGGTAGCTAGCAAACAGTATTCAGGAGAGGTGGTGGCGGCGCAGTCTTCCAGCAAAATGCAGTCGTAGCCGAGGAAATTGGCATCTTGCAGCGTGGTCATGACGCACTGGTCGATGTTCACGCCGGCAAAAAAGAGGGTGGTGCGCCCCAGGTTTCTGAGAATGCTATCGAGAGGGGTATCCCAAAAGCCGCTCATGCGGAACTTGTCCACCCAGATATCCTCGGGTTTGACTTCCAACTCCTCCACTACGGACGCACCCCAACTGCCGTGAGTGAGAACCAGAGACCCGTTCTTGGGCAAGGGATCCCCGAGTCCCACCCCTTCTCCGGTGGGGTTGTACACATGTCGCAAGCCGGCGCTGATGTTGAGCAAGTCAGGGCGATTGCCCCAGTTCACCCACACAATCGGCACTTGAGCTTGTCGCAGGCGCGGCAACAGGGTTTTCAGAGGGCCGATGGGAGCCCGCGCCGGTGTGACATCGACGCCGATGCTGGCCAGCCAACCGTCGGGGTGACAAAAGTCGTTTTGCATGTCGATCACCAGCAGCGCCGCTTTGGCCAGATCCAAGCGCAGGGTTTTGCTGGAGGTGGGCAGCAGGATGGGCCGGGGATCCAAGGGCGGACGGGTGATGTCGGCCATTTCGGCATTCACGGCCCAAGCATTGGGAGGGATCCCAAGGGTCTTCAAGGGGCGATTGGGAGTGCTCATGGATTCTCCGCTCGCGTCGCGCAGCAGTGGGATCAGGTGGGGCGGATGACTCACAACTACGCTCGACCTTAATGCACAGCCAACCTCACTTTGGAATCGTAGGCTACACTTTCTCACCTTATTGACGCATGGGATCCCCCAGGGTCAGTCGATAGGGGCTGAGATGGAGATCAGGAGAAGAAAAACCGAGGAGATTTCCGAAAAGCTGCCCAGGGATCCCTCCCTGCACGCTATGCTGTAGAAACTTGAAATGATTATGTAGAAGCATGAGCATCCTGCGGCAATATATCTTTCCCGCTCTCATCCTGCTGGTGTTTCTGTTTACCCTGGTGGTGGTGAGCATTCGCTCGTTTCTGCCGGAGGATATGGCCCAGCCTGCCCCTCTAGAAGAAGCGACGCCTGTGGCCCTTTCTGCAAATGCCTGAGGATGGCTGAACAAGGGATCCCTTTGCCTGTGGGTTATCGTTGGCGCATCGGTTCAGCCTGGGATCGGCCCTGGGTGCGACGAGGATTGCAGGCCACGTTGCAGGAATCTTTTCCAGAGCAAAGCAACTGGGATCACCTAGAAGAGACGCTGGATCGCCTCTTCGACCCACCCCGCACCCCCTGCTGGTGGATCTTGAAAGAAGAAACTGCAGAGCCGGTGGGCTGTGTTTGGGCCGGCATCTCCACCGATCAAGCCACCCATCGGCGGGTAGCCTACATTTTTCTGCTCTGGGTGGATCCCGCCCATCGCCGGCAGGGCCTGGGCAGAGCTTTGATGCAACAGGTGGAACGCTGGGGATCCCAGCAGCAGCTAGCTGCCATTACCCTGCAGGTTTACCATCACAACCAAGCCGCCCTCCATTTCTATCAGCAGGCCCACTTTGCTGTACAAGGCTACTGGTTGTACAAGCCGCTCAGCCCCGCGCCCATAGACGCGCATGTAGAAGAGCATGAATACAAAGGTCATGAAGTTTTGTGAATAAGCCGGGATCCGCTCTCAGTTGCTCCTTTGATGAAAGCGTGATGAAAACGATGGCATCGACCGGAGGGAAAGCCCATGTCCAGACCTGTCAAACTCAGTGAAGCTGAAGTCCAAGCCAAGCTGGAAAATCTGCCGGGCTGGTCTTTGCAGGATGGGAAGCTGCATCGTCAATTTCAGTTTCGCTCCTTTGTCGAAGCCTTTGGCTGGATGAGCAGTGTGGCCTTGGTGGCCGAGAGCATGGGGCACCATCCCGAATGGACCAATGTCTACAACCGCGTGCGCGTGCATCTTACCACCCACGATGCCGGGGGCATTACAGAACTGGACTTTACCCTGGCGCAACGCATGAACGAGCTGGCCGGCTGAACGCTTTCTCAGTACCTAACTCTAGGGATCCCTCAAAGCCGGCTTGGCAGAGGATCCCCATTTTGTCGCTGCCTCAAAGTTGTGTTGGATTGTGTTGGGAGCTGTGTCGGTCTGATAGACTAAGCCTAAGGTTAAGAAATGATAATTTTATGAACGTGCTGGTTGTGGGGGCGACGGGAACGCTGGGCCGTCAGGTGGTGCGCCGAGCCATCGAAGAAGGACATCAAGTCACCTGTCTGGTGCGAAATCCGGCAAAGGCTGCTTTCTTGAGTGAATGGGGCGCTCACCTGAAGGTGGGAAATCTGCTTCAGCCCAGCACCCTCAACTCCGCGATGGAAGGCATCGAGGCGGTGATCGACTGTGCCACGGTGCGGGTGACCGATACCCTCAGCGCCCGTCAGGTGGACTGGGATGGCAAAGTTGCCCTGATCAATGCAGCCCGAGCTGCCCAGGTGAAGCATTTTATCTTTTTCTCCATTATGGGTGCTCACCACGAGTACCCCAACGTGCCCCTGATGAATTTCAAGCATCACATTGAGAAGTATTTGGTTGGATCCCAGATGCCCTACACCATTTTCCGGCCAGCGGGCTTTATGCAGGGGTTGATCGGCCAGTACGCCATCCCCATCTTGGAAGAACAAATCGTCTGGGTAACCGGCGAGGGCATGCCAACGGCCTACCTAGACACCCTAGATGCAGCCCGGTTTGCGGTGCGAGCTCTCACTGTAGAAGCTGCCAAGCAGCAAATCTTTCCCTTGGTGGGGCCCAAGGCTTGGACGGCTCGAGAAGTCATTGCCTTGTGCGAGCAGCTATCCGGCAAAAAGGCCAAAGTCAGCACCATGCCGCTGGGACTGCTGAGAGGGGCGCGCAAGGTGGCGCAGTTCTTTCAGTGGAGCTGGAACATTGCCGACCGGCTGGCCTTCGTCGAGGTGATTGCTGCCAAAGAACCCATGCACGCCGATATGACGCCTGTATGCGAAACCCTGGGGATTGAACTGGCCTCTCTGACCTCTCTTGAGGACTACCTGGCGGAGTATTTCCAGAAGATGTTGAAACGGATTCGCGAGCTGAAGGTCAAGCAACCCAAAGTCAAAACGCCCTTCTAGGTCGTTGTTCTCAGTCTTCTCGGCAATTTCACAGCAGCTTGAGCAGCAACCTTGGGAGAAGGGGTGGACGGGGTCGTGTTTGCGTAAGCGGATGCCATAGCCCCAACTACTGGGATGAACTCCCAGACACTTCCCAGACGCTTTTTATTGACACTGCGCCATATTCAAGTTGGCGGAGATCAACCCGTACCATAACACAAAGCCGCTCTGTCGCGACAGCGGGCCGTAGGCCTTCGCTTTGGCGGTGCGGAGCGCTAAACCCAGTTTTCTTGATCATTCCCTGTGTCCAAACAATCGCAAATCCTTAGGTTCCCAAGGGGTTCATTTCCATCTACGCTTTAGAGAGTGAGGGGGTGACAACGACAGAGGTTATTCTGCTCCCCCTGCTTGAACTATAGATTTTTGTCTATAGTTTTTATCGGAAAGTTCAATTTTTGTCTATCTCGGTTCGCAGCTAAGATGCTGCTTAAGATTTTTTACAGGATCTCAGCAAGTGTTCCAGTTTGGCCAAGATCCCTGGCCGAAGGAGGATTATGAGCTTGAACGGGCTGGTCACAACTGCATGGCTGATTCCCCTCTACGCCTTGGTGGCGTGGGCGGGAGCGCTGATCTGGTCCCCAGGAATCACCCGGCGCACGGGACCACGTCCGGCAGGTTATCTGAATGCGCTCTTGACGTTGATGGCCTTCCTGCACAGCGTGGGGGCGCTGGTGGCAATTTGGGATCAGCCGGCGCAGGTCATTCGGTTGCCCTGGCTACAGGTGGGGGATCTGATGTTAGAGCTGCCGCTGCAGGTGTCATCGGTAACTCTGGGGGCCTGCGCTGTGGTGACGGGGCTGAACCTGGTGGCCCAGATCTACGGCTTTGGCTACATGGAAATGGACTGGGGCTGGGCGCGGTTTTTCTCCCTGCTGGGCCTGTTTGAGGGGGGGATGTGTGCCTTGGCTTTGTGCGACTCCCTCTTTTTCAGCTACGTGATCCTGGAGATTTTGACCCTGGGCACTTACCTGTTGGTGGGCTTTTGGTTCAACCAATCGCTGGTGGTGACGGGAGCGCGGGATGCTTTTTTAACCAAGCGCATCGGCGACCTGTTGCTCTTGATGGGGGTAATCGCCATCTATCCCCTGACCGGCTCCTGGGAGTTTGAGGATTTGGCGGCCTGGGCAGAGGCGGTGCAGGCAGGATCTGTCACTGTGGATCCCACCCTGCTGGCCCTGGTAGGGCTGGGGTTGCTGGCCGGCCCCGTAGGCAAGTGTGCCCAATTTCCTCTGCACCTGTGGCTGGATGAGGCGATGGAAGGGCCGATCCCCTCGACGATCTTGCGCAATGCGGTGGTGGTGGGCACAGGGGCCTGGGTGTTGATTCGCCTGCAACCCCTCTACGAGCTTTCCCCAACAGTGCTAAGGGTGATGCTAACCATCGGCGGCTTGACAGCGGTGGGGGGATCCCTAGTGGCCTTGGCCCAGATCGATGCCAAGCGGGCCCTGTCTTATCTGGTGAGCGCCTACATGGGCTTGATCTTTGTGGCGGTGGGCACCGGTCATCCCCAGCAAGCCTATGGGTTGCTGCTGACCTATGCGCCCGCGATGGCCCTGTTGGTGATGGCGCTGGGCATGGTGATCTGGAACAGCATTACCCAGGATCTGCGCTATCTAGGAGGCTTGTGGTCGCGGCGCCCTATCTCGGGGCTGTGCTTCTTGACCGGGATGGCTGGAATCATCGCTTTGCCTCCCTTCGGCTCCTTTTGGGTGCTGACGGATCTCTGGCAGCAGTTGGTGCAACCGGGGCAGGGGTTGTGGGCGGCAGTTGTGCTGGTTACCAATGCGGTGACGGCGCTGGGGCTAACGCGGGTATTTGGCCTTGTTTGGGGGGGCAAACCGCAGCAGATGAGCGAGCGCTCGCCAGAGGTGCATTGGCCGATGACGTTGCCTAGCACCGCCATGATGGGGGTAACGCTGCACATGCCCATGATCCTAGCGGCACTAGGTCTGATTCCCGCTCTGGAAGGGATCCCTGTTGGGGTAATGACGGGATCCAGCTTGACAGGCATTGCCTTGGGAGCCTGGCTGTATCTGCGTCCGCAGCGGCAGCCGGTGGACTGGGCCTTCTTGGCCGACTGGCAGGATTTGTTGGCCAACGACTTCTACACCCCCAAGCTCTACCGGGCCAGTGTGGTGTTTGCGGTACGCATCATCTCTGAGGTTACAGCCTTGTTCGACCGCTATGTGGTAGACGGCTTGGTAAATTTGACCAGCTTGGCGGTATTGGCGGGTGGACAGGTTTTGAAATACACCACCTCTGGCCAGTTGCAAGCCTACGTGCTGACGATTGTGGTGGGGGTGGCCCTGCTGGGCTGGCTGATTCTCTAGGCTTGGGCAAGGTAGCGGGACGGAGTCCTTAGATAAAGAGGGAAAAGACCATGCTGAGTGCCTTGATTGTGTTGCCGATCTTGGGATCCCTGCTCCTGTTCTTAGGCTTGGGGGGGCGAAAGCTGGCGGTGGCCTTGGCCGGGATCCTGCTGGGGATCTCGCTGCTGCTGTTTGCCAACTTTGACCTGCAAGCGGAAGGGCTGCAGTGGGTGCAGCGGTGGGATTGGATCCCGGCAATTGGGCTGAGCTACTCCCTGGGCCTGGACGGGTTTTCCCTGCTGATGGTGGCTTTGAATGGGTTGCTCACGCTGATTGCGGTGCTGACGGCTGAGCCAGAGGTGAAGCGGCCCAACCTCTTATACGGCTGCATTTTGCTCATGAGCGGGTCGGTCAACGGGGCTTTTGTTGCCCAGAACCTGCTTTTGTTCTTCTTGTTTTACGAACTGGTGCTGATCCCGATCTACCTGCTCATCTCCATTTGGGGCAGCCCCAAGCGGGATTATGCTGCCATCAAGTTTTTGATTTACACCGCCGTTTCCGCCATCTTTCTGTTGGGGGCCTTTTTGGCCATCTACTGGCTGGGGGATCCCCATAGCTTTGAGCTGCTGGAGATCCGCATCACCTCTCTCAGCCCTGTTGCCCAGACCTTGACGCTGTTGGCCTTGATCGTGGCTTTCGGCATTAAGATGCCGCTGATCCCCTTCCACACCTGGTTGCCTGATGCATACGGGGAGTCGTCGCCGCCAGTGGCCATCCTCCTGGGAGGGATCCTCTCCAAGTTAGGCACGTACGGTCTGTTTCGCTTTGGGCTGCAGTTGTTTCCCCAAGCTTGGGCCGACTTGGGTGGGATCCTGGCCTGGTGGGGAGCCATTGCCGTGCTGTCGGGGGCTTTGGCGGCCATCGCCCAAAAAGACATCAAGCGCATGGTGGCCTACAGCTCCATCGGCCATATGGGCTACATCCTGCTGGGCATGGCGGCAGCCACCCCGATTAGCCTGACCGGGGCGATGGTTCAGATGGTCTCTCACGGTCTCATCTTGGCGCTGCTGTTCGATTTGGTGGGCTTGGTGGAGCGCAAAGTGGGAACCCGCGATCTGGATGTGCTCAACGGCCTGCTCAACCCCTTGCGGGGCTTGCCCACGGTGAGTGCTCTGCTCATCTTGGGGGGGATGGCCAGCGCCGGGATCCCTGGCCTGGTGGGCTTTGTGGCGGAGTTCTTGATCTTCCAGGGCAGCTACCAAGATTTTCCTCTGCCCACTTTGATCAGCATCTGTGGCACCGGCTTGACGGCGGTGTACTTTGTGATTTTGCTGAACCGCACCTGCTTTGGCAGGTTGGACAACCGCACCGCCTACTACCCGCGCGTGCATGGCTGGGAGCGGATCCCAGGGCTTATTTTGACGGCCTTGATCGTTTGGTTTGGGATCCAGCCCATGAACCTGGTGAAATGGCCGCAACCGTTGGCCTTTACCCTATCCACCCAGGTGGCTCAGGCCCAAACGCTTATCTTGGCATCAGCCGGTGACCTTGCCCCCATCACCCTCTCTGGAGCCGATCCAGGCAAGCGGGAAACTCCCAGGAATTGAGATCCCAGCAGATGCCCCCTATGGAGCCAGGACTTTTGAAGAGTTGGAGACTTCTTCCATGACGACAACCCTTACAACCCGCAAGCTTCCCCCTTCTAACCACCCTTTTGCGGATGTAGTCCACCGCTTGGAGGCAGGGGGATCCATGCTGCCGGATACGCCGGAAAACCTAATGCAAATTATCGGCCTCTACAAAGCCTATGCCGTGCCGATGGATTTCTACTGGCGGGATCTGCTCTACATTGCCGAGCAGGTGTTTGTGGATCCCTTGCCTTTTTTCAAGTTCATCATTCCTGAAGAGTATCTGAAGCTGGCCAACCACTACGCGGGGGATAACGCGGATTTGCGCATTTGGCGAGGCCAGGCTACGGCCCACCCCGAGCTGCTGGAGTTCATGGAAAAAGGGGAGCTGAAGCGCAAGCTGCCCAGAATTTTGCATCACCTCTGGCATGACCGCATCAACATGGAATTTGCCGAAGAATGTATGCGGGCCATGCTCTGGCACCGGGATATGGGGGGCTTGCTGGATCCCTACATGGATTCCGAAGAATACAAGCAAAATGCCGACCGCGCCATCCGCGCCTACTGCCAAGGCAACCCTCTGTTGATGGGGCTATACAAGCTCTTCCCAGACATGTTTTTAGAGCTATGCCGCCAGGCCACCATGTACTCGGTGTTGGGCCTGTTTTGGGAGGTGATGGCTCCGGTCTTTTTTGAGATCAGCGATCTCTACGATGAAGGCAAAATTACCAGCGTGCCGGAGGCGATGAACTTTTTGGTCAACGGGATCTTCGCCATTGCCGGACGACCCATCTACCACCGCGTGCGTATTCGGGGAGAATGGTACGATATTGTGCCCAAATCCAAAGGATTCACCTGGCTATATGAGGCTGCCTTCCCCTATGTAGAGGCCGTGTTTTATCGCACCTCTCCTTTCCGCGGCACTAAGTCCTACAACGCCCAGGCCAACGAAGTTCCCACCAACCAGTTGGACTTCCACTACGGGATCCTCTACGCCGATAAGTTTCCGGTGGGCACCGCCGGGATCCCGCCCACGCTCTTGCACCAGGATATGTACCACTTTTTGCCCCAGTATTTGGTGGAGTATTATCGCAAGCATTGCCGCGGCGAAGAGGACATGCTGATTCAATTGGGGGTTAGCTTCCAGCGCTCCATGTACAACGTCACCTCAGCCGTGATTCAGGCGGGAAGGGCCGCTTTCTTGTATCCCCTTGATGACCCAAATCCGCGGCACTTGATGATGAACCGCCGTTATTTTGAGGGACAACTCAATCGCTTCACCCGACCGGAATATGGGATCCGGGAAGCAGCCCGCCTCGCCTACATTCAGGATCAGAATTATCGCTAGCCCGTGGCAACTTTAATGATCCCAAAGCCTTTCGAGCAGCAATCCAGTTAGCAACAACTTCACAGCAAAAGGATCCCGGCCATGCCCGATATTGTTGATATTGCCGTCTCTGCTGAGGGCTTTTCCACCTTGGTAACTGCCGTTAAAGCGGCAAACCTGGTGGATACTTTGAAAAGCCCCGGCCCCTTTACCGTTTTTGCCCCCACCGATGCGGCTTTTGCCAAGCTGCCCCCTGGCACCATCACCACTCTGGTGCAAAACATCCCCCAACTGACTCGCATCCTGTGTTACCACGTGGTGCCCGGCCGCTTGAAAAAGGCAGATTTGGCCAAGTACCAAAGTGTGGGCTCGGTAGAGGGATCCCCCATCGACTTGTTGATCGAAGGGGACGTTTTCGAGGTCAATAACGCCACCGTTATCCAAGCCGACATCGAAGCCGATAACGGCATCATCCACGTCATCGACACTGTCATCCTGATGCGGCCCCACTGGTTCTGGCCGATTATGAACTCCGCCTTGGCTGCCTCGGCCAGAGGATAGACAGATCTATCCTGAACCGAGCTTGGGGAAAGTGCCTGGGTGAACCCTCTCCCCCTCTCCGCAACTTTATAGGTACGGTCAGAGATTTCTGCTCCGCGTGCAGTCTACACCATCCCCCGCCCCCCACAGGGTGGGGATTTTTGTCTCTCGGTAGCAGTGATGTCGCCGTCTTTTAAACCCAGAGATGAATCCGAAGCTTGGCCTGATACGTACCTTATTTAGCCTGTTCTCTGACCGAGGAGCTTTTTTCCATGTTGTTGATCGGTTTTTCCCTTCGGCCTCGTTCAATTTTCGAGGTTTTTTGCGGCTTTTGCCTGGTTGCTGTCTTGTTTCTCAGCGGTTAAGGAAGCTTTACAAATCTCACAACCCCACTTCTACCCATTGCTAACTTTGGCCCTGGACATATTCACATTGCTCAGCCGCAGCCAGGACAATCTTTCGCCCAGGCCACAGGGCCGGTGGTCTTTGTCTTGAACATGTTGCCGAATCCAGGCAATCAGTCGGGGAATTTCCGACTGGAAGCCAACCTCACCCCTGAGCAAGTCTCCAGCTTTTTGGCCGGAGCTTACTACATCAACATTCACACGCAGGCCAACCCGCCGGGCGAGTTGCGAGCCCAGGTGGTTTTCCCTCGCTAAGGTTTGATCCAGTACCCCATCTGGGATCCCCGCAGGTGAGGGGATCCCTAATTTTTGCGGACGGATTGGCTGTTCTGTGAACTCCCCCACGGTCAGTCGTGCCGGCAGGACAGAGTTTCTGTGTAGCTCCTGGCCAGCAGCTTTCGGTAGTCCTGGAGCTGGCCTGCCAGTCCCCTTTACAGAGCGAGCTGTAGGCTTCACCTCTGGGCTAGCTGTGGAGCGCCAAGGGAATAACTACACAGGTTGCTGTCCGCCCACAATGGCCCGACAGCGAATGTAGGGGCCGCCTGCATCCACCTTGGCCGGTTGACCCTTGCCACAATGGCCGGATCCCAAGTCCCACAGGAAGTCCCGCGAGACGGCATCCACCGATTGCAGCACCTCAAAAGCATTGCCGGTGATGGTGACACCGCGCAGCAACTCCGCCAGCTTGCCATCGCGAATGCGGTAGGCCCGCTCTACCCCAAACATAAACTCGCCGGTGGAGTCCGCCTGCCCGTTCCTGGCCCCATCCAGGAAGTAGCCATCGGGAGTGCTGGCGATGATTTCCTCTAGCGTTTGGGATCCGGGCTCGATGAAGGTGTTGCGCATGCGGATCAAAGGCTCATCGGCGTATTCCCAGGCGCGGGCATTGCCGGTGGGCTCCACCCCAAAGTGGGCGGCAGTTTCGCGGTTGTGGAGATAGCTGACCAGAATGCCGTTTTGGATGATGGTGGTGCTTTGGGTAGGAACGCCCTCGTCGTCCACAGGAAGGGTTCCCCCTGCCCCTGGCATAAACTCCGAATGGCCGGAGTCTTTGAGAGTAACCCAGTCGCTGGCCACCCGCTGCCCCAGCTTGCCGGCAGCCACAGAACCCGCCAGGACAAAATCCGCTTCGACAGTGTGGCCAATGGCCTCGTGCACCAATAGCCCCACGATGGAAGGCGACAGAATAACCGTGGCCCATCCCCCTTCCGCGTAGCCTGCGGACAACAAGTCAACAGCGGTAGCAGCCGCCTTTTCCGCCATCTGCAAGGGATCCGAGCGGAACAGGCAATCCCATCCCCCCGTTACCCCAATGGCCTCGGAGCCACTGCTGAGCTGGCCGTCCGCTTCGGCCACCGCCTGAACTCGCAGCTCGGGGCGCACCAGACGAAAGGCCACATCCGCCCCATCGGTGGTGACGATGGCTTTTTCCTCGTAAATCTCGTTGTAGGTGCAACTGGCGGAGCTAATTTGGCGGGAAGCCTGCCGGGCCTGCGCCTCGGTTTCCAGAGCCAACTGGATCTTCGCCTCCAGCGGTTTGTTCAACACCTCCTCCACACCGGGCTCGCAGAACTCCCCTTGGGCCAGCCGCACACTGGGCAGGGATCCCAGCTTTTGTTTGCGGTAGTCGGCGCTGGCTTGGGCGGCACGGCGAGCTTCAGCGATGGCCTCCCGAATGGCAGCCGGCGAGGGATCCCCGGTGGCAGCAAAGCCCCAAGTGCCGGCCTCCAACACCCGCACCCCCACTCCGGAACGGCGACGAACCGCGGTGCGCTCAAGGCGGCCCTTCTCGGCAGTGACGCTGCGGAACACCTTGCTGTGGTAGCGCAGTTCCACAAAGCCAGAGCAGTCTCGAAGGATGTCGCGCAGAAGGTCTCGCATAGCAACAGGGAGATGGGTGTAGTCCTCAGTCCAGCATAGCCCGATCCTGGAAAGTCGATGAGCTGCCACGCCGAGTGAAAGCCCCGATCCCGTTCGTGTCAGCAGTGCGGAACATTTTGGCCAGGCCCGCCGTTAGCTAAACCGCCGAGAAGCCCCGCCCTCTGTCCGTAGGACGTATGGCCTACGGCCCGCTGAAGCGAACGTGCTAACGGCGCGGAGCGCTTGGGCCGGGATGAGAGGCGGAAGTACCTTGGCTTTCAATGTACTGGCTCAATGCCGAGACTGTCACCCCACCACATGAAGCGATGAAATAAGATTCATTCCACAGCACATTTTTCCGGTATATCTTGCTGATGTAATCCGCAAACTCGCTTCTCATCCTGCGACTAGAGACGGATTTGATGTTGTTTACCAATTTGGACAGATCCACCTGCGGGTAGTACTGGAACAGCAGATGAACATGGTCTGCCTCGCCGTTGAACTCAATAAGTTTGCAACCCCACTTTTGGCAAAGGTCATACATAACTTCATGTAATCGCTGCAGCATTTCGCTGGTAAATACCTTGCGACGGTACTTGGTGGTTAAGACCAAGTGTGCCTTCAAATCAGATACAGCTCTGCCGCTGGAAACAAAATCATGCTTCATGGTCGCTAATCCTGCTGGCGCTATAATCAGTGTAGCGGTTTCTGAGTACGCTTAAGATGAGGACTGCCTATCAGTACCGCCTACGGCCTACGCCCAGTCAAGTTGTCCTGATGGAGCAATGGCTGGAGCTGTTGCGCAAGCAGTACAACTATCGGTTGGCAGAGCGGCTTAACTGGTGGGAACAAAACCGCTGTGATATAAACGCCTGCCCCTTAATCTGTCATTTGCCTGAGCTGAAAGACAGGCCGGATGTCTACTCCCAAAAACGAGACTTGGTGAATACCAAAGCAAGGTTCCCCGAATACCAAGCAATCCATTCGCAAGTCCTGCAAAACTGCATAGAGCGGGTGCACAAAGCATTCGACCGCTGGCTGAAAGGCGACCGTAACGGCAAGAGGGCAGGAAGGCCGAGATTCAAAGGGGCGGGCCGGTATCGTTCCTTCACCTTTCCCCAGGTAAAACAGGACTGCATTCAAGGGAAGTTTATTCATCTGCCCAAAATCGGAGCAATTAAGCTGATTCAACACCGTCCGTTGCCTGACGGGTTTGTTATCAAGACTGCCACCATCACCCGTAAGGCTGATGGGTGGTATGTGACATTAAGCCTGCAAGATGCGTCCGTCCCCGAGTTTGAGCCTGCAACACTGGAGAACACGATAGGGATCGACATGGGGCTGGACTCCTTTTTGGTGACCGATACAGGGGAGTCCGTCCCAGTGCCCCAGTACTACCGCCGCGCCCAAAAGCGGCTGGAGAGGCTGCAGCGGTCATTATCCCGTAAGCAGAAAGGGTCAAACCGCCGCAAGAAAGCCTTAAGGCGAGTGGCTAAGGCACACCTCAAGGTGGCCAATCAGCGTAAAGATTTCCACTACAAAGTAGCCAAGAAGCTAGTAAGCAAAGGGAAGCATATTGCGTATGAGGCGCTCAACACCAAAGGTATTGCGAGAACCCGACTAGCAAAATCCATCTATGACGCTGGGTGGGGTCAATTCCTGCAAATTCTCGCAGTCAAGGCTGAAAGAGCTGGACTGAGGGCGATTGCAGTGGATCCAAGAGGCACGAGCCAAGACTGTTCTCAGTGCGGTCAAAAAGTACCGAAAACCATTCGAGACAGATGGCATTCTTGCCCGCATTGTGGACTGGAACTAGGCCGAGACCACAACGCGGCGATAAACATCAAATACAGAGCGGTGGGGCATCCCGTTCTCAAAGCTCAGGAAACGTCCTTCACAGGAGTCACTGAGAAGCCCGCACTCTTTCGCTTTAGCGGCGCGGAGCGCTTTGCGTTAGCATGAGTGCGGGAGTATGTCACAGGACAAAGTTAACCAGCTTTTTCGGCACCACCACCACTTTTTTGGGCGTTGCCCCTTCCAGATATTTCTGCGCTACCTCTGACCGAAGGGCCAACTGTTCCTGCTCCTCCGGCGTTACCTCGGCAGGGGCCTCAAACGAGCCGCGCAATTTGCCGTTCACCTGAATCACAATGGTCACCGTGTCGGCCACCAGCGCTGCCGGGTCATAGCTGGGCCAAGACTGCCGATGCACCGAGTCTGCGCCCCCCAGCGCCTGCCACAGCTCCTCCGCAATATGGGGGGCAAAAGGCGCCATCAGCAACACCAGCGTGCGGATCCCCTCTGCATAGACCGGCGAATCCGGGATCCCGGCCTCGCCCAGAGCATTGCTCAGCTTCATCAGCTCGGCAATGGCAGTGTTGAATTGATAATCGTTTTCCAGATCTTCGCTGACTTCCTTGATGGCGGTGTGGATGGCCCGGCGCAGATCTTTTTCCGCCTTGGTCAGGGATCCCACCTCGACCTTGGCCGGCAACAGCTCTGGGGCCCCGCTCTGCAAGGACTCCGTCCCGCCACCGCGAACGACAAACTCGTACACCTGCCGCCAGACGCGGTTGAGAAAGCGAAATTGCCCCTCCACATCGGCATCGTCCCACTCCAGATCCTTCTCCGGCGGGGCCTTGAACAAGATAAACATGCGGGCCGTATCTGCCCCGTAGTGGGCCAGCACCTCCTCAGGATCCACGCCGTTGCCCTTGGACTTGGACATGGTAGCGTAGATAACTTGCAGGGGCTCGCCCGTTTCCGGATCCCGCGGGTCGTTGGGATCCTTCACCAGAGCTGCCGGGATCCAGCGATCCTTGCCGGACTTGTTGGGGTTGTAGTAGGTGCGCCCTTGCACCATCCCCTGGGTGAGCAGACGCAGGAACGGCTCGTCAAAATCCAGCAGCCCCCGATCCCGCAACACCTTGGTAAAAAAGCGGGAATAGAGCAGGTGCAGGATGGCGTGCTCGATGCCGCCCACGTACTGATCCACCGGCAGCCAGGCGTTCACCTGGTCTTTGCGGAAGATCTCTTGGTCGTTGCGGGCATCGCTAAAGCGCAGGAAGTACCACGACGAGCAGACAAAGGTGTCCATGGTATCGGTTTCCCGGCGAGCCTCCGCGCCACAGGTGGGGCATTTCACCTTCACCCAGTTCTCCAGCTGGGCCAACGGGGATCCCCCTCGCCCCGTCAGCTCCACCTCCTCCGGCAAGAGCACCGGCAGATCCTCCTCCGGCACCGGCACAATGCCACAGTGGGGACAATGGATCACCGGGATGGGACAACCCCAGTAGCGCTGCCGCGAGATCAGCCAATCCCGCAGGCGGTAGTTGATCTGCTTTTCCCCCAGCCCCTGGGCTTCCAGCCAGGCGATGGCTCTTTCCACGCTTTGCCCTGGGCCTTTGCCCACCGGGATCCCGTCTAGGGGGCCAGAGTTGATCATCACCCCTTCCCCCGTCCAGGCAGCCTGCAGTTCTGAGGACTCCGTCCCGCTGGCGCGATCCGCTGAGGCCGGAGAACCCTCCGGCGGCTGCACCACCCGCTTGATGGGCAGGCCGAACTTGCGGGCAAACTCGAAATCCCGCTGGTCGTGGGCGGGCACAGCCATGATGGCCCCCGTCCCGTAGCCCATCAACACATAGTCGGCAATCCAGATGGGGATCCGCTCTTGGTTAACGGGGTTGATGGCGTAGGATCCCGTCCAAACCCCTGTCTTTTCCCGGTCTTCAGCGCTGCGCTCGATCTCGCTGCGGGCAGCGGCCTGGGCTTGATAGGCTCTGACGGCCTGCAGTTGCTCGGCAGTGGTGAGCTTGTCCACCAAGGGGTGCTCCGGCGACATCACCATGAAGGTGGCCCCCCAGAGGGTATCGGGCCGGGTGGTGAACACTGCCAGCTCGTCCCCTGCCTCGGTTTTGAAAATCACCTTAGCCCCCACCGATTGGCCAATCCAGTTCTCCTGCATGGTGCGCACCCGCTCCGGCCAGCCGGAGAGCTTTTCCAGATCCGCCAGCAGTTGGTCGGCATAGGCGGTGATTTTGAAAAACCACTGCTTGAGCATGCGCTTTTCCACCAGGGCGCCGGATCTCCAGGAACGCCCCTCCGCATCCACCTGCTCGTTGGCCAACACCGTCTGATCCACCGGATCCCAGTTCACTGGCGCCTCTTTCTGGTAGGCCAAGCCCGCCTGCAAAAATTGCAGGAAGATCCACTGCGTCCACTTGTAGTAGTCGGGGGCGCAGGTGGTGATCTCCCGCTCCCAGTCGTAGGACAGGCCCAACCGCTGCAGTTGCTCCCGCATCTGGGCAATGTTTTGGTAGGTCCACTTGGCCGGCGGGATCCCCCGGTCGATAGCGGCATTCTCCGCCGGCAGGCCAAAGGCATCCCAGCCCATCGGGTGCAACACCGCGTATCCCTGCATTCGTTTGTGGCGGGCAATTACATCGGTGATGGTGTAATTGCGCACATGCCCCATGTGCAGGTTGCCGCTGGGATAGGGGAACATGGACAGAGCATAGAATTTGCGGCTCCCGTCCTTCAGCTCTGGGGTGCGATCCAGCCCGATTTCACGCCAGTGGGCTTGCCACTTGCTCTCAATGGCCTGGGGATTGTAGCGCGCGTCCACGGTTCGATGCTCCTGGGAAAAAAGCGCATACGCTGGGAGATAGAAGCATTTTGACATACTCCCCACGCCAGTGCTCTCAAGCAAGGAACGGGATCCCTATTGGCGCTGACAAACCGACAAGCAGGGATCACAAGCAGAGATCAGTAGGTTTCTTCGTGCCACCTGTCTGCTTTCTTCAGTTCCTTCTGGAACTTGCTCCAATCCTGACCGGCTTGTTCGGCCAAAGGCCCCATGACGTTGTTGATCCCGTCCTCCATCCCCTTGAGGCCGCAGATGTAGGTGTAGGTGTTGGGCTGTTGCAGCATCTCCCACAGCTCGGCGCCGTACTCGGCCATGCGGTTTTGCACGTACATTTTCTTGCCATCGGGGGTTTGTTGCTCGCGGCTGATGGCGTAATCGACGCGGAAGCGATCCCCGTACTGGGCTTTCCAGGCCTCCAGATCCCCGTGGTAGAGCAAGGTGGAAGTGGTGGGCACCCCAAAGAACAGCCAGATCTTGCCCTGATAGTTGGGATCCTCTTCAAACAGGTGCTTGATGAAGGCGCGAAAAGGGGCAATGCCGGTGCCGGTGGCGATCAAAATCAGGTTGGCATTCTCATCTTCGGGCAGTAGGAAGGTTTTCCCCGATGGCCCCGTAATCATCACCTCATCGCCCGCCTTCAAATCGGTGAGGAAGCCGGAGCAGACCCCCACCCCCGGCTGGCCTGTCTCTCTATCGACATATTCGGCCCGCTTCACACTCAAAGAGACGGTGCGCCCCTCCCCATCATCGCCAAAGCGAGTGGAAGCGATCGAGTAGAGGCGGGGCTTGTGGGGCTTGCCCTTGGCATCTTCGCCAGGAGGGATAATGCCAACGCTTTGCCCTTCTAGGTAGCGGTAGTTGGGATCCGGCAAGCTGAGCACAATGTGCTTAGTCAGTCCGGGTGCTCCTTCACCGACAATGGAGTATGTCTCCACGCAGTGGCCGATCAACGGTGCGTTGGGACGATACAGATTGACGACAACCTCTCGCTTTTCTGCGCTGGCAACCATACCTGCGATCTGCTCCTGGCACTGGGAGGAAATGAGTTTACATATAGCAAAATAGCAAACACCACAGCAGCCCGGCTGCTCAAATGGAACTTGTCAGAGGAGAAGCAGACGACCTTCGCCAGCCCCCCAGGCCGTCCTGAGAGCGGCAACCCCGGAAAAATAATCCCGGCCAAGCTCATCGGCCAAAAATATGGATTTTTTGTTAAATTGTTGCTTAGGGTGCCCACCTCTCTGGCCCACAAGCGGCTTGTGATGTAACAGCTTCATTTGGTATCATGCAAGGCCGTAACAGTTGGTAACTTTTTAGAGCCTTTTTCTCAGTTTTGCCCTGCCCGTCCCCAAGGAGTTCCCATGGCAAGCAGTCCTGATCGTGTTGTGATGATTGGTGTCGCCGGAGATTCTGGCTGTGGCAAGTCCACCTTTTTACGCCGGCTGGGGGATCTGTTTGGCCGGGATCTGATTACCACCATCTGTCTGGATGACTATCACTCCTTGGATCGCTACCAGCGCAAAGAGAAGGGCATCACGGCGCTCGATCCCCGCGCCAACAACTTCGACCTGATGTACGAGCAGGCCAAGGCGCTTAAGAACGGCCAAAGTGTGATGAAGCCCATCTACAACCACGAGACGGGGCTGATTGACCCACCGGAGCTGGTGGAGCCCAACCGCATCATCGTCCTGGAGGGGCTGCATCCCATGTATGACGAGCGGGTGCGCCAGCTGCTGGACTTCAAGGTGTACTTGGATCTGGCCCCAGAGATCAAGATTGCTTGGAAAGTGAAGCGGGACATGGCGGAGCGGGGCCACACCTACGAAGATGTGTTGCGCTCAATCGAGGCTCGCCGCCCGGACTTTGAAGCCTATGTCGATGTGCAGAAGCAGTACGCCGATGCCGTCATTGAGGTTTTGCCTACCCAGTTGTTGCCGGAGCTGGATCCAGAGCACAAAGTACTGCGGGTGCGGCTGATCCAGCGGGAAGGGGTGAAGTACTTCGACCATGTTTATCTCTTTGACGAAGGCTCCACCATCGATTGGATCCCCTGCGGCAAAAAGCTGACTTGTTCCTATCCAGGGATCCGCCTCCACTATGGCCCTTCCACCTACTTCGAGCACCCGGTTTCGATTCTGGAGATCGACGGCACCTTCGACAAGCTGGAAGAGGTCATCTACATCGAGAACCACCTGAGCAACTTGTCCACCCGCTACTATGGCGAGCTGACGGAACTGTTGCGCAAGCACCCAGAATACCCGGGATCCCGCAATGGCTCTGGTCTGATTCAGATCATCGTGGGCCTGAAGCTGCGCGCCCTCTACGAGCAAATTCGGGCAGAAGCCAAAGAGCTGGCGGTGGCTTCCTAGTGTTTGCCCCGCTTAGGGGATCCCTTCGGTAAAGTGTTGGTGCAGGTCGGCTGACCCAGCATAGGTCGGCAGTAGGGCTTCGGTGTATGCAGGGATTCCAGTTGGAGATCTTTCCGGAGGGCCCCGTCTTAATCCAACGGGCCATCGAGATTTGGCAAGCTCGGTCAGCCGCTGCCATTCGCGAGCGGGGACGCTTTACGGTGGCCTTGGCGGGAGGGAGCACCCCCAAGAAGCTGTATGCTGCCCTGGCCCAAACCCCAGGGATCCCTTGGCAACAAACCTGGCTGTTCTGGGGAGACGAGCGCTATGTTCCCCCGGATCACCCTGAAAGCAACTACCGTATGGTACGAGAAACCCTGCTGCAGCAGATCGGGATCCCGGCGGCTCAAGTTTTCCCTATGCCCACCCAAGCGGGGGATCCCCTTCGCGATGCTGCCGAATACGAGGCGACCCTGCGGCAGATTTTCGGTACAGAGTGCCCTTCTCTCGACCTGGTATGGCTGGGAGTGGGGGAAGATGGCCACACAGCTTCCTTGTTTCCCGACACAGCCGCTCTGCAGGTGCAGCACCGCTGGGTGACGGTGGGGCAAAAAGGGCAGGAGCCGCGTCTAACCTTGACCTATCCCGTCCTCAATCAGGCAGCCCAGGTGGTGTTCCTGGTAACCGGAGCGAACAAAGCCCCCATCGTGAAAGAGGCGCTGACCACCGAGGCCCACCTACCCTGCCAGCGCGTAAACCCCAGAGGACGGCTGCTGTGGTTGCTGGATGCGGCGGCAGCAGCTCAACTGCCCCTGCTCTGTGTCCCGCTGCTCAGCTAAACAACAGGCGGGCTAACTGCCGATGGGATAGGATCCCCAGGCCCACCGCCCCCAAAATCATCCCAGCCCATTCCAGTGGCCACAGGTTTGATAGCCCCAGCGGCCAACGCACCAGGTTTCATGGGTCGAGAACCGGCGGGGCAGGGATCCCTCAGGGGTTGCCGGGCAAATTCTTCAGTACTGGAATCACCAGCTCTTGGACAGGCAACGCTACAGGCTGGGCGGAGTCACTGCTCAGGGAGCTGGATGGCGCAGAAGGGGAAGAGCTGGGGATCTCGCCCATGGGCCGCAGTTGCCAGCGGATGATCTGCTCGCCGCGGTAGAAGGTGACCAACAACTGATCCCCTTGCGATTGAATTTGCCAGGTGCCATCACCGCTGGTTACCGAAATATGGCCGCCGGAAAAGGGTGCATCCAAGGCCGGCCCCGATTGGCTCCAGATACGCCCGCCACCCGTTTCCAAGATCAATTGCACCGTCGCCCCCTGCCCCTGGCCGCTCAAAATTTGGCCGGTTCCGCTCCAAACTCGGGTTTCCGTCTGAGCCACGGCGGGTTGCCCAAGCTGCAGAACCATGAGCAACAGCCCTGCCCAGCTCCAGTGATTTCGCAGCCTCCCTCTCCCATCAGGGAAGAAGGAAGAAGAGCGAGAGAAACAAGCCATTGCACTCACGTTGATACCACGCGCCGCGATAGGACTGAAACAGACGAAGAAGAAAGCGACAAGGTGTCGCAGGAAGCAATCCTTTACACAGTCTTTTTCACAGTCTACCGAGAGGCTCCGGGATCCCTTTGCGCTCTCTTGGCTCTGGGTTGAGCCTGCTGCCGGAATCCTCCCTCGGCTTGATCCCAATCTAGCAATCTCCATCCCCCCAGCCAGGATGTAACCTGAGGCTCTAGCTGCGGGGATCCCCAGCAACCGTTTCGTCAATGCGCAGAGTCAAGACCCAGAGTGCCTCCGCCGCAATCGTAAGCCTCACTACTTGAGAGAAAGGAAACGCTCCAGAGCTGCCACCATTGCCGGTGGCCAACGGCGGACGGTTTTCACCCATTCCAGGTCGGCGTAGCGGGGATCCAGCCCTTGCACAGCCACCCAATGACTTTCGGCCTCTCCTTGCCGACCCTGCACCCAAAGGATGGCACTGAGAGCAGCCCGCATATCTGGAAACTTCGGGTACTTGCGCACCAGAGCCCGCATCAAGCGCAGGGCAGCTTCTGTTTCGCCCACCTGGTAGAGGCTCAGAGCATAGTTGGCCTGAGCAAAGGCGTAGTCGGGAGCCAGTTCTGTAGCGCGGCGGTAGTCAGCCAAGGCCTGTTGCCATTGGCCCAGCCCTGCTTCCGCATTGCCACGGTTGTTGTAGGCCGCCGCATCGTTGGGATCCAACTGCAACACCCGCTCATAATCGGCAATTGCTTCCTGCCACCGCCCCAACCCCTCCAAAGCAGCCCCTCGGTTGAGATAGGGATCCGGTGCCTCAGGGGCCAAACGAATGGCCTCAGCATAATCCTCCAGAGCTGCCTGCAGTTGGTGCTGGCTGACACGGGCATTGCCCCGGTTGCTCCACAGGGCCGGGTTGTCCGGCTGGATCTGCAACAGTTGAGTCCACAGGGCTTCCGCCTGGGCAAAATCTCCCCTCTGAGTTGCAGCAAAGGCCTCCTCAAACAGTCGATCGATCTCGTGATCTACCCTGTTGCTCGCTGCCGTTGCCACCACACCCGATCCAGGCCAGATAGGGATCCCTAGCCAAAACAGCAGCCCCAGCAGCAGCGCAGGGAGTAGGTTGGGTACACTGACGGACTTCATGGCTGCAAAAACCACCTTGGATGGGGTGTCCCCACCTGAAGCCATCGCCACAGAAGGGGGTCTGATGGTTAGCGCGCCCTGGAGGACTCGAACCCCCGACATCCGGTTTTGGAGACCGACGTTCTACCAACTGAACTAAGGACGCATTGGCCTAGGGTCACACCCGCTTACCCAGTGTAGCAGGTAC
The DNA here is from genome assembly GCF_054058015.1 of Thermostichus sp. MS-CIW-30. Lineage (NCBI taxonomy): Bacteria > Bacillati > Cyanobacteriota > Cyanophyceae > Thermostichales > Thermostichaceae > Thermostichus > Thermostichus sp. MS-CIW-30. The sequence goes on along the minus strand of NZ_JBSRZW010000014.1, from coordinate 22,181 downwards.
ACCCACCTTTCAAAGAAGCTGTTCCTTGCTATCCGCACTCTCTGTCTTGGCCTTGATACGAGTGGCTTTGCCCACCCGATCCCGCAAATAGAACAGCTTGGCCCGACGCACTTTACCCCGCCGCAGCACCTGAATCGACTCGATGCGCGGGGAGTGAATGAGGAAAACCCGCTCCACACCGATCCCTTGGAAAACCTTGCGCACCGTAATGGTGCGGTTGATACCGGAGTGGCGCATGGCAATGACCGTGCCCTCAAAGGCTTGTACCCGCTCCTTGCCCCCCTCTTGGATGCGAACTCCCACCCGTACCTGATCCCCAACCCGAATCTCCGGCAGATCCGACTTCATCTGGGCAGCTTCAATGGAGCGGATGATCTCCTCAGCGTTGATGCGAACGTTCATGGCCTTCCCGCGCTACCGGCAGTTAACCATGGTAACAATCGTCGCTGTTTTTTGTACAGAGCTGGCCGAATAGACCTCAAGAGGCGGGAAACCGTGTTTACGCTTCCCCCATTTTTCCAATAGGCTAGACAAAGATAAAGCTTTTGTTACAAACGGGAGACTTTTGTGATCCTGCACACCGATGAGCCCAAGACAGGATCCCTGTCTACTCCCAAGCTTGCAGAGCAGCCTCTGCCCCAGAGCAAACCCCGCCCCAAGAGATTTCCCTTCGGCTGGATGCTCTTGGGCTTGCTGTTGGCCGGCCTAGGGGGCAGCGGTCTCCTGATCCAGCGTCAGCTGCAGCAGCAGAGGGCAGAACGGCTGGAAAGATTGACGGTACCGGTTCAAGTGGTGGATCTGACCCAACGCCTGCGGGTGAGCGGCCAGGTGCAGCCGCTCCGCCAGGTGAATGTCAGCCCTCGCGAGTCGGGTCGCCTGGCGGAACTGTTGGTGGATCAGGGAGATGAAGTGGTGGCAGGGCAGTTATTGGCCCGGATGGACTACGGCGATCTCGCCAGCGGCATTCGCCAAGCCCAAGCCCGCATTCAAGAGCTGCAAGCCCGTCTAGCGGAGCAACAGGCCGGAGAGCGCCCCCAGGTGATCGCGGCGGCCCAGGCCAGGGTGGATGCTGCCCGGTCGCAGGTGGACTTGGCTCAGAGGGAGTTAGAGCGCATCCAGGCCCTGGTGCAGGCGGGGGTGGTAGCCCGCAGCGAGCTGGATCAACGCTTGGCCCGCCTGGAACAAGCGCAAGCGGATTTACGAGCTGCTCAACAGGAGTTGGAGCGATTGCAACTGGGGAGCCGCCCGGAAACCCTACAGCAGATTCAAGCCCAAATTGCCCAGGCACAAGCCGAGCTGGCCCAACGGCAATCCCGGTTGGCTGACACCGAAGTCCGCGCCCCCTTTTCCGGTGTGGTGGTGCAGCGCTTTGCCGAGGTGGGATCCTTTGTAGCTCCCACAACAGCAACTTCCGATGCCACCGCAGCTTCTTCCAGTTCCATTTTGGCGCTGGCCCAGGGAATTGAGGTGCGGGCAGAAGTGCCAGAAGCCCAAATTGCCCAGGTGCGGGTGGGCCAGCCGGTGGAGATCCGCTCCCTGGCCTACCCCGACCGCGTAGTGCAGGGGCGGGTGAAGCGGATTGCGCCTGCTACCGTGGTGGTGCGGGAGGTAACCGTCTTTCGGGTCTTCGTTGAACCGGAGCCTGGGGCCGACTTTTTGCGCACCGGCATGACTGTTTCGGTGGATTTCATTGGGGATCCCCAGCCTCAGGCTCTGACGGTGCCCTCAGTGGCTATCCTCCGGGAGGAAAGCCAGGAAGGCGTGCTCCTGCTGGATCCCCAAACCCGGCGACCTGTATATCGCCGCGTGGAAACGGGCATTACCCAGGGTGGAGTTACCCAGATCCTCTCCGGTCTGCAGGCAGGGGATCGGGTCTTTACTGCCCTGCCTCCTGGGGTGAACCTAGAGACTTTGATTAAAAGAGCGGAGCAACAGCCATGAGCCTGGCAACGGCGGCCAAAATGGCCTGGCAAATGGTGCGACGACATCGCCTGCGCACCGGGCTGAGCATGCTCGGGATCCTCATCGGCAATGCGGCGGTGGTGGCCATTGCCGGATTTGGCTATGCTGCCCAAGAGATGGCAGTGGATCAATTTCGCTCTCTGGGCACCAACTTGCTGATCGTCTTTTCGGCCAACTTGGGCCTAGCTGATGCCGGCAACATCCGCCCCCTCACCTTGGAGGATGTACGGGCTATTGCGGCGGAAGTGCCTGCCGTGTCAGCAGCCGTCCCCAGCCTGGGCACCAATGTGCGCGCGGTGCGAGGTGGAGTGGATCGCCGCTACGAGGCCACCGGCACTTGGCCGGAGTATTTGTCGGTGTTGAACTTAGAGATCGAGGCAGGCCGCTTCCTCTTGCCCTCGGATATCGAGGAACAGCGCCCGGTGGTGGTGCTGGGCAGCGATGCCGCCAGCCAGTTGTTCGGCCTGGACCCTGCCGCTGCCATTGGGGAGACCGTCCTACTGAACAACTTGCCCTTCGAGGTGATCGGCACTTTGCGCTCGAAGCCGACGGTGTTTGGCAACAGCGATGCCGGAGTGTTTCTGCCGGTGGATGTGGTGGCCAATCAGTTGGTCGGGCGACGCTCCCCCTACGGCACAGAGCTGACGGCGATTTTCGTCTCGGCCCGCTCTGAAGCCGATCTGCCTGCTGCCGAGTTCCAAATCCGCAACCTGCTGCGCCAGCGGCACCAATTGGTGGGAGAAGATGACTTCATCATCCGCAACCAAAAGGTGCTCCTGGATGGGTCGGCCAGGATTTTGAGCCTGCTGCGGGTGCTGCTGACGGGCACGGCGGCCCTCTCCCTGCTGGTGGGAGGGGTGGGGATCATGAATGTGATGCTTATCTCGGTTGCGGAACGCACCCATGAAATCGGGCTGCGCAAGGCGATTGGGGCGGATAGCCGGCAGATTTTGCAGCAGTTTGCCGCCGAAGCGATTTTCATTGCCGTGACCGGGGGGGTGCTCGGGATCCTCCTCAGCAGCGGCCTGCTGGTGGCGGTGCAGGTGTTCACCCCCTTGGCCACCCAAGTCGATGGGGTGGCAGTGGGAGTGGCGTTCTCCCTGTCCACTGGGATTGGGCTAGTCTTTGGCATTTTCCCGGCCCGCAAAGCGGCGCAACTGGATCCCATTGAGGCCCTGCGGGCCTAGAGATCGTATCCAAACAGGCGGGGATCCGCCGGCTGCCAATTGAGATCCGCCAAGCCGTACTCCGCCCAGCGGCGATCCACCAGGCGGGCTACTTCTGGATCCGGAGTGAGGGGATCCCGCCAGGGAGCATCGGTTTCTGGGGGAATTTTGGTGGTGGCATCAATGCCCATCTTGCCCCCCAGACCCCGTTTTTCGGTGGCAAAGTCCAAGGTGTCAAAGGGGTTGTCCGCCAGAATAAACACATCCCGCTGCGGATCCACCCGCGAGCACAGGCACCAGAGCACCTGCCGTGGATCCCGCACATTGATATCCTTGTCCACCACGATCACAAACTTGGTGTAGCTAAATTGGGGCAGGGCGCTCCAAAAAGCCAAAGCCGCCCGCCGCGCCTGGCCAGGGTAGGCCTTGTCGATGGAGAGGATGGCTGCTTTGTAGCCCAGCGCCTCCATCGGCAAAAAGAAATCTACAATCTCCGGCACCTGCTGCCTGAGGATGGGGGTGTAGATGCGGTTCAGGGCCAGCGCCATCATGTCGTTTTCTTTGGGGGGCTTGCCGCTGAAGGTGGTGAGATAGATGGGATCCCGGCGGTGGGTCAGGCAGTGGAAGCGAATCAGAGGAGCCTGCTCGTTGCGGGGGCCGTAGTAGCCGATGTGATCTCCGGCAGGCCCATCGGGGGCCACTTCCCCAGGGGTGATGCTGCCTTCCAGAACGATCTCAGCATGGGCCGGCACCTGCAGATCCACCGTTTTGCACTGGGCCAGGTGCAACCCTTCTCCGGCATAGAGACCGGCAAACAGCCACTCCGACAGATCCACCGGCAGGGGTGTGGCCGCCGCCAGAATCACCACCGGATCCACCCCCACCGCCACTGCCACCTCCAGCTTTTGGCCCAGGGCTGCCGCCTTGCGCAGATGCCGAGTTGCCCCCCGCACCGACAGCCATTGCACCGTCATGGTGTTGCGGCTTTGCAACTGCAGGCGGTACACCCCCACGTTGGGGATCCCGTTTTCCGGGTCTTTGGTGACCATCAGGCCCAAGGTCAGCACCCGTCCGGCATCGCCGGGATAGACCCGCAACAGGGGCAACTGGGTGAGATCCACTTCCTCTCCCTGCCGCACCACCTGCTGACAGGGAGGGATCAGATCCCGGCTGGGTCTCGCTTTGAAGACGCTAAGCAGCGCCTGTCCCAACTCCACCGCCTGGGCAAAGGTTTTGGGGGGCCGTGGCTGGTAGAGCAAGGCCAATTTTTTCCCCAAGGTCTCCAGCTCCTGCGGCTGCTCCATCCCCATCGCCCAGCAGATGCGCTCCACCGTGCCCAAAACATTGATCAACAGCGGCATACGGGATCCCTTCACCCGCTCAAACAGCAGCGCCGGCCCCCCGCAGGCCAAGAGGCGATCGGCAATCTCGGCAATTTCCAGATCCGGATCCACTTCTGCCGAAATGCGGCGGAGCTGACCACGGGATTCCAGCAGAGCAATAAAACGGCGTAGATCTCTGGGCATGAAAGGGAACCTAAGGGCTTACTTGTCGCGATTGAGGGCTAACCCGCTCATGAAGGGCTTCTGCAGCGCAATAAACACCAGCAGCGGCGGGATACTGGCGATGATCGCCCCCAGCATCATGGGGCCATAGGAGGCCGAGCTATCCAGATTGAGCAGGGATTGCAGCCCCACCTGCACCACTTGTCGCTCTCGGCCTTGCACGATCAAGCGGGGCCACAGGTACATATTCCAAGCGTAAACGAAGTGAATCACCGCCTGCGCCCCGATGGCGTTCCAGCTCAAGGGGATCAGCACCTGGGTGAGAAATTGCAGCGGGTTGGCCCCGTCCAGTTGGGCGGCCTCCGCCAGCTCGCGGGGAATGTTGGAAAAATGCTGGCGGAACAAAAACGTGGCCGTGGCGCTGGCCAGAAAGGGCACGATTAAAGCGTAGTAGGTGGATCCCCAGCCCAAGTTGGTGACCAATCGCAGCAGGGCAATAATCAAGATTTCGGTGGGCATCATCAGCGTGATCAGCACAAAGCCGAAGGCCAGCCCTTTGCCGGGAAAGCGGAAGTACACAAAGGCCAGCCCGGCTAGCAGCGACAAAACCGTCTTGCCCACGGTGATCGCCACCGCCACGATGGTGCTGTTGACCATGTAGTGGCCCAAGTGCCGCGCCACCATCACCTGATGCCAGTTGAAGGCAAAAGAGGAGCCAAAGGTCAATTGATAGCGGAACACCTCGGCATTGTTCTGGGTGCTCACGAGCAGGGCGTACAACACCGGAAATCCCAGAACCAAGCAGGCCAGCACCAGGCCCAAATGCACATACCAACGCTCCGGGATCCAGCGCCGCCAACGCCAGGGAGAAGGCTCCACCCGAGTTGAACTGGGCTGGGCTACTTGAGATCGGGGATCCTGCAACAGTTGGGCCATGGCACCTCCGGACAGCAAACGCTGATGAGCAGATGGAGTTTCTGGGTCGATCTTCGGCTTCTCTTGTGAGGATAATCTGCCAGAGTTAAGGGCAACCTAAGGAAGGCCGGTCGCCTTAGCGGTGCGGAGCACCTCTGCCCAGACTTGCGAGTGCTTTCACCGGCGATGGGGAAACGGGTAGAGTAGAACAGCAGTATCTGGATAACCCAAGAGAGGATCCCATGACTCGAGGCTTTGGCCCCTTCGGCAAAATCCAAGAAGCGCTCAAGAAAGCCCAAGAGGTGCGCGATGGCGCTCAAAGGCTGCAAAAAGAGCTAGAGGAGATGGAGATCGTCGGCGAAGCCGGCAATGGGCTGGTGAAAGTGACGGTAAACGGCAACCAAGAACCCCTTAAGGTCTCTCTGGATCCCCAGATTCTCCAGGAGTCGGTGGATGTGGTAGAGGACTTGCTCCTGACGGCGATGGTGAACGCCTACACCCAATCTGCCGAGACGATGCGCAAACGCATGGAAGAGCTGACCGGAAACATCAGTCTGCCGGGGTTGGGACTGGGTTGAGCCCCACTTGCTTAACCCCGCTTGCTTAACTCTGTATGTACACTCGCCCCTTGGCTCGCCTCATCGAAGAGCTGCAACGGCTGCCCGGCATTGGCTCCAAAACCGCTCAGCGCCTAGCTCTCCACTTGATCAACCGGCCTGCCGGCGAGATCGAGGCCCTGGCCAAAGCCCTGCTGGAAGCCAAGCAAACCGTTCGGCACTGTTCCATCTGCTTCAACTGGTCGGCGGAGGATCCCTGTGAGATTTGCCGTTCGCCACAGCGGGATCCCTTGCTGTGGTGCGTGGTGGCCGACGTCAAAGACTTGATTGCGATGGAGCGCACCCGCGAGTTCAAGGGGCTCTACCACGTTTTGGGCGGCCTCATCTCCCCCATGAACGGGATCGGGGTCGATCAACTGCACATCCGCGAGCTGGTGGCTCGGGTGGCACGGGAAAAACCGCAGGAGCTGATCTTTGCCATCAGCCCCAGCGTAGAGGGGGAAGTAACCATGCACGTGGTCAAGGATTACCTGAAGCCGGTTGCCCCCACCTTGCGCATGACCCGCCTGGCCTTCGGCCTGCCCATGGGATCCGAGCTGGAATACGCCGACGAGGTCACCCTGGCCCGTGCCCTGGAAGCCCGGCAGGAGTTGTGAGCCGCCCAGCCCATCAATCGCAGCCGGTTACCCCCTCCGCGCAGTAGGTGCTCCACCAGGGGTTGAAGTTGGCAGGATCCTCCGGCAGAGTGCTGATGTTCAGAAGTTCCTGGAAGCTGCTGTTGCGGCCTCCGTAGCGCAGGTGCATGTGCACCGGATCCCCGTGGGGTGCCCGCAGAATCACATAGGTGAAGGTCTCGCAACTGGCGTCTGCTCCAGGCCGCAACTGAAACAAATCCCAGATGGAACTTAAGGAGCGCTCAGGGTAGTAGAAGGGATCCGGCGCAGCCCCCCGATAGGCGTAGCGACAATTTTCCGCCAGGGGCTTTTTCCCCTCCAGATCGGCGTAGAAGGAGAAGAACTCCATCTTCTCGAACTTCACCCGCTTCGGATTGCGCGGATCGTTGGCCGATTGTTCCAGGGACGTATCCAGAGTGAAAACACCATCAATTCCCAGGTAGGGCACTTTATAGGCGTTGGGGGAGACAATCTGCAGCTCTAAGGCTGCCGCAGCCGCTCCAAAACCCAAGAGACTCAAGCTGCCGATCAGCCAGGCTAGGGCCGTTGAAGAACAAACTTGACGAGAGGGCATAAAACTTCGTCGTGCCTGTATTGTGCAGTAAAGCCTATACCAGTCTAAGAAAAGCTTTGAGCTCGTACTATCCCACTGGGGGGCATTTTGCGGAAATTCGCCAGCTGCAGGTGCAGCTTTGGGGAACGGGATCCTAAGACAAGGCAGTAAAATTGAGGTCAGGCTCACCGTAGAGGAGCCAGGTTTGCTGCCAGAGCCTGATATCTGGAAACTGATTTTGAAAGCGAGGAAAACCCCGTGGAGCTAGCTGAGATTGAGGAGTTGATGAACAAAGCTGTGCAAGCCACACAGCGCTCCTTTAATACGGTACGCACCGGGCGGGCCAATTCCAGCCTGCTGGATCGCATTCAGGTGGAGTACTACGGCGTGCCCACTCCCCTCAAGGCCCTGGCCAGCCTCACCACGCCAGACTCCAGCACTCTCTTGATCCAGCCCTTTGATCCCTCGACCCTGGCGGCCATTGAGCGGGCCATTGTTGCCTCTGACCTAGGTCTAACCCCCAGCAACGACGGCAAGGTGGTGCGGCTCACCATTCCCCCCCTGACAGAAGAGCGGCGCAAAGAGCTGAGCAAACAGGTGGCCAAGCTGGCCGAAGAGGGGCGAGTCTCGATCCGCAACATCCGGCGGGATGGCATCGACTCGGTGCGCAAGCGGGAGAAAAACGGCGAGCTGTCTGAAGATGAGTCCAAAAGCTTGCAGGATGCCATCCAGAAACTAACTGACCGCTACATTAAGAAGATCGATGAGCTGCTGGCAGAAAAAGAAAAGGAGCTGACGACGCTGTAAAAGCTCCTTGTGGACATAACTCCCCACGCTACTGGCCTGCTTCTGCATAGCCGTAGGACGGGGTTAAAGACCCCATTTTTTGATCAAAACTCGACACGCATCCCGAAACTTCAAGGTTTCCACTTGCCCCTCGGAGTTGAGCAGCCCTTCATTTCTTCTTGTCCGATTCCAACAAGAGGGATCCCGGCTTAGGCCAGGATGGAAGGGGGGAAAACGACAACTCTTGCCGCAATGGATCTGATCCTGTGCCATCAATCGGCGGATTTCGACACCCTGGGGGCGGCGGTGGGAGCGGCGCGCCTGTATCCGGGTGCCCGCATCGCCTTGACCGGGGGATCCCTGCCGGGGGTGCAGGAGTTTTTGGCCTTGTACCGAGATGAATTTCCCCTCATCGAGCTGCGCTCTGTGGATCCGGGACAGGTGCAGCGGTGGATTGTGGTGGATTGTCACGATCCGGATCGCTTGGGAAAAGCTGCCGCTTGGTTGAGCGTCCCCGGCACCCAAATCGAGATTTTCGACCATCACCTCAGGGATCCGGAAACCCCACCGGATGGCTTTTGGCCGCAGCAGCAGGTGAACTGTCATATCGAGGCCGTGGGGGCCACCTGTACCTTGCTGGTGGAGCGGCTGCAGGCTGCTGGGATCCCTCTCAGCCCTTTTGAGCGGCTGGCGCTGGCTTTGGGCATTCACATGGATACGGGATCCCTGACCTTCCCGGAGACCACCGCCCGCGATGCTGCTGCCCTGAGCTGGCTGTTGGATCAGGGGGTGAACCTGGTCTTGTTGCGGCGCTTTTTGGGGGATGGCCTCACCCCAGAGATGCGCGAGCTGCTCAGCCAGGGGTTGGCCCAGATGCAGGTGCAGCAGGTGGGGGAGTATCGCCTGGGAGAATGGCTGCTGGAGCTGCCGGAGTTTGTGCCCGGCTTGGCCGGCCTGGTGATGCGGCTGATGGATCTGACGGGAGTGGATGTGCTGCTCTTGGTGGCGCGGCAGGGGGAGCGGCTCAGCCTGATCGGGCGGGCGCGGCAGGAGTTTGCCCAGTTGGGCAGGGTGATGGCCCTCTACGGCGGCGGTGGACACGATTGTGCTGCAGCAGCCACGTTAAAAGCCAGCCCAGAGCAGCCTTTGCCCGACCCGGCCCAAGTCATGGCGGCCCTCAGGCAGGCTGTCCAAGAGCGGATCCCGCCCCCGGTGACGGCCAAAGATTTGATGTCGGCTCCGGTGCGCACCATCCGACCGGAGATCACCATCGACGAGGCCCAGCGGGTGCTGCTGCGCTACGGCCATTCCGGCCTGGTGGTGGTGGACGCTCAAGGTCGCCTGGTGGGGGTGATCTCGCGGCGGGATATCGATATCGCCCTGCATCACGGGTTTGGCCATGCCCCCGTCAAGGGCTACATGACCACCGACGTGAAAACCCTCTCCCCCGACACCCCCTTGGCGGAGATTCAGCGGTTGATGGTGCAGTGGGATATTGGCCGCCTGCCGGTTCTCCAGGATGGACAGTTGGTGGGCATTGTAACTCGCACCGATGTGTTGCGGCACCTACACGAGTTGCCGGCCCTCTCACCGCAGTTGGCTTTGCCCACCCTTTCCTGCCCTTTGGATCTCACCTTCGCCGCTCTTTCGGAGCGGCATCGACAGTTGCTGGAGCAGGCCGCCCGCCTCGCCGATGAAAAGGGCCTGAGGTTGTATCTGGTAGGGGGAACGGTGCGGGATCTGCTGCTGCATCGGTGGGGACGGCAGCCCTCACCCAACCTGGAGCGGCTGGATCTGGACTTGGTGGTGGATGGGCCCTACTCTCCGGCCCTGGATGGGATCGATCCCCCGGGCTGGGGCTTGATTTTGGGACAAGCGCTCAAACAGCACTTCCCAGAAGCGCGGCTGGAGATCCACGGCAAATTCCAAACGGCGGCCTTGATCTGGCCAGGAGGCTTTTGTGTGGATATCGCCAGCGCCCGCACGGAGTTTTATCCCTACCCGGCCTCTCCCCCCGAAGTGGCCATGGGATCCATTCAGCAAGACCTCTATCGGCGGGATTTTTCCATCAACGCCTTGGCCTTGCGCCTCAACGGCCCCCAGCGAGGACAGGTGCTGGATTTTTTCGGCGGACAAGCAGATCTGCAACAGGGGATCATCCGGGCATTGCACCCCAACAGCTTCATCGAGGATCCCACCCGCATTTATCGGGCGGTGCGCTTTGCGGTGCGCTTGGGCTTCGCCCTGGACTCGACCACAGAAAAATGGATCCGCGCTGCCGTGGCCAGTGGTCTGCACGATGCCGTCGGCGGGGATCGCCTCAAGCAGGAGCTGGCCTACATTCTCGGATCCCGCGATTGGCCCCAAGCCTTTGAGCGGCTGGCAGAATGGGGGGCTTTGCGCTGTATTCACCCCGACCTGGAGTGGGATCCCTCCCTGTGCCGGCGGTTGCAACGGGTGGGCCGCTGGGCTTATCACTTTCGCCGCCGCTATCCTGAGCTGGGATCCCAGGAGATCTGGCAACTGCGCCTAGAGGCTCTCCTCCTCACGCTGCCCCAAGCCCCCCAGGTGGCCAGCCAACTCCACCTCACCCAAGCAGGCATCGAACGCCTCAGCCATTCCTCCTATTACCAAACCCTGTTGGCCCAATTGGATCCCGGCACCCTCTCTCCGGCCCAGGTGGTGCAACTGCTGCAGGGGCTGCGGATCCCGGCGGTGATTTTGTTGGCTGGGATCGCCCCCAAGCCGGCCCGGCGGCTGATCTGGCGCTATTTGCAGGAGTGGTACTGGGTAAAGCCGCTGCTCAACGGCCACGATCTGCGTCGTCTGGGTTATAAGCCAGGTCGCCCCTTCCAAGCCATTTTGGAGCAACTGCGTTGCCTCACCCTGAACGGCGAACTCACCACCCCGGCAGAAGCTGAAGCCTGGCTACAAGAACACTTCCCCCTGCCGCAAGCTCAATACCGAGGAAGAAAGTAGAAGGGCAAATCAGTCGAAATAGAAGAGAGTGACCAACTTGTGTTGTTCCTCAGCATGCTTGCAGGCATCCAGCAGCGTGACGCTGTCGTGGAAGACAAAGCAGATCAACTGCTGGCACTTGCTGATGATCTCCAGGTTGCACAGGCGGCTGGCCTCCGCCAAGGGAAGATGGTCGTTTTCCGGATGCTCCACCAGATGCAGCACCTGCTCCAGGCTGGCCCGCGACTCTGCCGGCTGTCGCTCCAAACTCTGCGGCAAGATCACCGTCAAGGACTTCATGTCCGCCCGCATCGCCCCCCGAATGACGGCCAAGTTGGTGCCAATGGCCCCAGAGGTGAGGATCTGATTGCCGGTAAGGGCCAGGGCATAACTGAGGGTCTCGATCAAATACTGATGGGTAATGGGCACATGACGACTGCCCAGGATGGCCACTCGCTTCGGCCCAACTTGCTGAATGGCGGCCAACTCCTGCAAAAACGTATCAACGCTGGTGGGGACATCAATAGACTGGGTCAACGGGATCCCTCGGCAGATTCTCTAGATCTTGGCTAGGCTATGCTATCTCAAATTTCCGCTTTGGGATCCGGCCAAGTTGACGCTCTACAACTTCAGCTCCGCACTTTTGGTGAAGTGCTAAGGCTGTCTGCAGCAAGCTGGGCTTGGCTTTGCGCAGAAGATCCCGCCTGAATGTGGATGGTGTAGCTCATGCTGCTGTGAACGCCCCTGCCCAGCCAATGGCCGTAAATGGGGGCAGCATCTCTGGGATAAGCGCTGGCCGCCAAAGCCACATGACCATCGGCCACGGCCAACCCCTGGGTGGGATCAAAGCCCCGCCAACCGGCCCCCGGCAAGTACACCTCCGCCCAAGCGTGCAAATGACGGCGCACAGGCTCTGGGGGTTCTCCACCCCTGCTCTCCCCCGAAGGCTGCGAGGGGCTGACCTGGTAGCCACTGACAAAGCGCGCGGCCAAGCCTACCGTACGGCAGACCTCCATGAACACCAGGGCCAAATCGCGGCAGGCTCCGGTTTTGCGATGCCAGGTCAAGCCGGCAGGCCAGGGATCCCCCTTTTCCCGCAAGATGTGGCGGCATTCTGAATAGATGCGCTGGTTCAGCGCCGGCAGAAAAGCTGTCGTTTCCCCCTGCACGTGATCCCATAGCTCCCAGGCCAAGGCCTGGATGCCGGGATCCGCCTGAGCCGTCAGATAAGGCTGTAATTGGGCTGCCAGCGTGCTGGGATAGTCGATGGGGAGATGGGTGGCCCAATCGCAGAGCAGGTAGTCGAAGGGATTCTGCCGCAGGGTGAGCACCGTGGCCTGAGTTTGGATGCGCAAGTGCTCGGTGGGATCCCCAAACCAGAGCCGAACCGCCGCGTTGCCCTCCAGGTCCACCAGCGCCGATTGGCCCACCGGCTGCGGATCCACCTGCAACTCAAAAGCCAGGAGAGTTTGGATCCCGTCGCAGCGCGGTCGCAATCGCACCGTGTGGGGCTCCAGTTGGACTGGACGACTGTAGCGATATTCGATGAGATGGCGGATCTGAATTTGCACAGGCCAAATGACGGGCAAGAGGTTTCACCACAGGCAGCCGAGCCTTGAGATCAGGTAACCCAAACTGCTCTCGAATCAAAGCCAGGAGGTAGCTGTATCCTCTGCCGGGGAGCTTTGAAACTTTATCTGAGTTTGAGATCTCCGAGAGCTCTGCCCTACCTCCCCAATCATCGAAACCTTCAGCTTAGAGCGAATATACTCCCCGGCCCGTACAGGAGCATAGCGAGGGGGGTTTGCTGCATTCTGGCATGTGGGCAGGCATTCAATCCAAGCCCCAGCCTGCTCAAGGAAAGAAACTGGAGACATAGCCGACATAGAGACAGGTGCTCAGAACAGCTCCTACCCTACAAAGAGAACTTGCCCCAAGACTGTGTGGGCGGATACCCCCTCAAAGCCAGCGCCAGCTCAACCCCATATCCAAACTAGGGATATTCTTGCTTGGCCTGTTGCCAGAGGACTTCCAGCTCCTGGAAACTGCGTCCTTTCAGAAGGGAGCTTATGCCATCGCCGGGCAGGGATCCCGCTGGTTCCTGAGCCAGCTCTTCCATGCGCAAAAAACGGCGAGCAAAGCGCAGGTTGGTTTGGGTTAGAGCTTGGGCAGCATCCAAACCATACCAACGGCCCAAGTTGACCAGGGCAAAAAGCAGATCCCCCAGTTCGGCTTCCTGCCGAGTTGGATCGGGGGGATCCCTCTCCAATTCTCGACGCAGCTCGGCTTCTTCCTCGCGGATCTTGGCCCAGATCCCCTCCACCGTTGGCCACTCAAACCCTGCCCCCACCACTTTGCAGGAAATTTTCAGGGCAGCCATTAGGGGAGGCAAACTTTGGGCATAGTGCAGCAGTTTTTGGCCAAGGCTTTGATCCGGTCGCTCCCCTTGCTTGATCTGTTCCCAAGAGCGGTGCAACTCCGGAAGGTCTGCCGGCACAGCATCCCCAAACACATGGGGGTGACGGCGGATGAGCTTATCGGCAATTCCCGCAGCCACAGCTTCCAGATCAAAGTGGTTCTGCTCGGCAAAGATCTGAGACTGCAACACCACCTGCAACAACAAATCCCCCAGCTCTTCGGCAATTGCTGCCGGATCCCCGGCTCGAATGGCAGCTACCGTCTCATACGCTTCTTCAAGAATGTAGGGGGTAAGAGACTCTGGAGTTTGGGCCCGATCCCAAGGACACCCGTCGGGAGCGCGCAACCGAGCAACAATAGCCGCCAAACGACTCATGTGTGAGCTAGAGGCGGAACGCTCCAGATAAAGGTGGGCAAAATGGCCCGTCGCTTGAGGATCCCAGCTTTGGAGCGTCAATGGGCCGGCCACCACCTCCAAGTCTTCTGTTAGCAACGTAACAGACTGGACAGGAGAACAGATCTGTTGCAAAACACTGCGCAGCTTCGCCAGATCCTGGCCCCCACAGCTTTTCAGCAGCAGGGATCCCTGCTCAGCAGCGAACCACCGAGCCAGAGCCTGTTGCCAGTTGGGCTGAAGACTATCCAGCGTTTGCAGCATGATCAAAAGGGTAGGCGCGGCCCAAATCCAAAAGGCGGCTGAGCTGCTCCAGATCGATGAAACTCAACTCCAAAAGGATCATCAGCAACGGCCCTTGCTGGCGATGCTGCAGCTTCTTGGCCAGGCTCAGTTGAGAACGGTCGATGATGCCCGTTTGCAAGAGATATTCCTCAAGGGCTGGGGGGGGAATGGGATCTAGCATGGTCGTTTCGCAGCGCTGAAGTAAGGACGACTATGAAAACTGAGAAGATAGCAAACCAATGTAACTATTCTTAACACTTCTACAGAATTTCGGCAAAGATCTGGCTGGTGCGTAGGCCGAAGGCGAGCTTGCTAAGCGCTGCGCCCACAGCTCCAGGACAAGAGAACCCCTAAATTGCCTCGGCAAATGAGGTTTCCGTATCCAAGGACACAAAAAATGGGTACCAAGAGTTCATGGTATGGTAGCAAATTGGCGATCAGTTGGCAGCACCCCGAAAGGCCGACTGCTTTTTCTTTGTGGGAAAAACCAACTCACCTTGCAAGATGTTACCTTTTTATCTCGTTGAATCCTCGTGCTTGATAAAAATCTTACAACAATTCTTCGGGGATCCAATCTGTTCGGCTCCTCTGGGATCTGCCCTAATGCTGTCATCCTGCTCGGGTTCGGTTTTGGGCATACATCGTCCTACGTTCAGCTAAGCTAGAGACACTTGCCACATGGACTCCCGTTATGTCTGAAGCCCAGGGTTTACTGCCAGTGGGGGCAACGGTTCAAGTGGTGGAGATGCCTCCTTACCTAAAAACGGCTGACCCAATGCCGATGTTGCGCCCGGCCCATTTGATCCGCTTGCACGAACAAGGGGTGATCCTGCAGCGGCGGCTGTTGGGCACCTACAGTGTGCAGTTTGCCAATGGCATCTTTCTCATAGACGGAAAATATCTCGCGCCGGTGGGATCCCTGTCCTGACACGCCCATTTCTCCTCCGAGCCAGCTGGATGGGTTTGCCGGCCTTTAGATTTGGGAGCTGGCAGCTTTCTGCAGAAGCGAGCCTTCAACTGGCCGGCGGACTTTCGCGATAGCCTGAACCGCGGCTAGCCGCTTCTGACGCTTCAGCGAGCTCAGCTAGAAATCGCAGGAGCCCCGCACTGTACCCGTAGGGTCAGTGTCGGGAGGAATGCGGAAGTTACGATAGAACCATGACCCAAGTCCTGACCGTCTCCTGCAAGCTCAAGGTGTCCCAGTCGCAAGCCGCAAAGTTGGATGCGACAATGGATGCCTTTGTGCAGGCGTTGAACTGGGTCAACCAAAACACACCAGAAAAAGTAGTCAACGCAGTCAAACTCCAGTCCCTTTGCTATTACCAGATTCGCGCTCGGTTTGGCTTGTCCAGTAATCTGGCCCAGCAGGTCTGCAGACGGCTGGCCGGTGCCCGTAAAGTTGCCCGACAGAAAAACCGTCCGGTCAAAGCGTTCAAGAGAGGCTTTGCGACCTACGATGCCCGTATCTTTTCGTTCCGCGAGAAAGACTGGACGGTGTCGCTGACCACGGTTGGGGGTCGAGAGCGCTTTGGGCTGGCGATTGGCCGCTACCAGAGAGAACGGCTGGCGGGCTCCAATCCCAAATCTGCCACTCTGGTCAAGCGTAAAGACGGCTCCTACTCCATTCAGATCTGTGTGGAAACGGAACCGTGCCCACCGCAACGCACGGGTAGAGTGCTGGGGGTGGACTTGGGAAGGACAGATATTGCCCATACGTCAGAGGGGGACAACTGGAATGGACAGCAGTTGAACCGAATCCGAGACCACTACTCCCGGTTGAGGGCGGTACTCCAACGCAAAGCCAGTAAGGGCACACGCAGTTCGCGGCGCAGATGCCGTCAACTGTTGCAACGGCTGTCTGGCAAGGAGAGACGCTTTCAAGTGTGGGTCAATCATCGCATCTCCAAAGCTATTGTCTCTAGGGCAAAGGCGACAAATAGCGCTCTTGCTCTGGAAGACTTGACAGGGATTCGGGAAAGGGTCAATCAACAGCCACGCAGCAAGACAGAGCGTAGGCGGGCAAATAGTTGGGCGTTTTATCAACTCCGTCAATTTTTGGAGTACAAGGCTCTGCGTGCAGGGGTTTCTCTGGTTCTTGTGCCGCCTGCCTACACGTCGCAGACCTGCCACCGGTGTTTGCACATCCATCCCGATCCTGCGCAATCCTATCGCAGTGGAAAGAAGTTTAAGTGTGGACACTGTGGATGGGAAGGGGATGCGGATTTGAATGGTGCGAATGTGATTGCGCTTTTGGGGGCTGCTGTAAACCAGCCTAGAGGTTCGTGGTTGGCTTGCCAACTGCAGGGCTACCGAAAGCCCGCCCTGTACTGCGAAGCAGTCAGGGTCGGGTAGTTTACGTTAACTCATGTTAATTTGGGGGCGTCTTCCTCTTTCTTCCCGCGGTCTCTATGAGCATTCAACTTCCTCGCTGGCTAGAACTGGCCTTGCCTTTCTTTCATCCTGTGCTGATGATTTTGGCATTTGCGCTGGCCCTGTATGCCCTTTACCTGGGTCTGCAAGCGCGACGGGTGCGCACTGCCTCGGCAGAAGAACGCAAGGAGCTGATCAAAGGGAAGTTTGGTCAGCGGCATTTCCTCGCCGGATCCCTGTTCTTGGTGTTGATGGTGTTCGGGGCGCTGGGCGGCATGGGGGTTACCTACCTGAACAATGGCAAGCTGTTTGTTGGGCCTCACCTGCTGGCTGGGTTGGGCATTGTGGCCTTGGTGGCCAGCTCTGCGGCTCTAGCACCGCTGATGAAAGACGGGCAAAAGGTCTGGGCGCGTAATGTGCATGTCCTATTAAACGTGGTGATCCTGGCGATCTTGGGTTGGCAGGCGGTGACCGGCTTTCAGATTGTGCAGCGCATCGTCAACCAAATGCTGACCACACCCCAGGTGGCTTAATCTCCCCGAAAGACCCATGCAACCCTGAACAGGGCTGAGCTTTGGGAGGACTTTGTCCCGCTGGTGCGAGCCGAGAAGTCCGTCGACCCAAAGACTTCGGCCTCCCCTTTTCGGAACCCAGAGCTTCATCATGTCAGAATGGCAGAGCAGGCGCTGCACCCTTCGGCTGTAGAGGGGCGCAGTCTTGTTGCCGATACCCAGTTAACGCAACGGTTCTCCCTATGTCGGTTAGCCCTCTTCCCAGTTGGGTCAAGCGTTCCATCGGCAAAGCCAGCGAGACTTCAGCGGTGCAGCAGGTGATCAAGCAGCGGGGCCTGCACACCATTTGTGAGGAGGGGCGCTGTCCAAATCGAGCCGAGTGCTACAGCCAAAAAACCGCTACATTTCTGCTGATGGGAGGGATCTGTACCCGCGCCTGCTCTTTTTGCCAGGTGGCCAGTGGACGGCCCGCACCGTTGGATCCCACAGAGCCGGAGAAAGTGGCCGAGGCGGTTGAGCTGCTGGGGCTCAGCTATGTGGTACTCACCTCGGTGGCCCGCGACGATCTGCCCGACCAGGGATCCGGTCGCTTTGTGGAGGTCATCGAGGCAATTCGGCGGCGCTGCCCCGGCACCCAGATCGAGGTGCTCACCCCCGACTTTCGCGGGGATCGCGAGTGCATTGCCCGTGTGGTGGCTGCCCAGCCTGTTTGCTACAACCACAACATCGAAACGGTGCGACGCCTCTCCCAGGCAGTACGGCGCAGCTCCGGCTACGACTTGTCCTTGCGGGTTTTGCGAACGGTCAAGGAGCTGAATCCTGGATTACCCACCAAGTCTGGGCTGATGCTGGGGCATGGGGAGACCCGCGCAGAAGTGCTGGAAACTTTCCGGGATCTGCTGGCGGTGGGATGCGATCGTCTGACTCTGGGGCAATACCTACAACCTTCCTTGGCCCATCGCCCTGTGGAACGCTACTGGACTCCGGAAGAGTTTGCCGAGCTGGGCCAGATAGCCCGCCAGATGGGGTTTCGCCAGGTGCGCTCAGGGCCATTGGTGCGCAGCTCCTACCACGCTGCCGAAATGGTTGAGAACTAGGCCAGGGAGCTTGGCAGAGAGGCTGTGCAGTCTGTCATAGCCAACCTTTCCCGTCCGATCAAGGCACGAAGGCCCGCTTCCAGGCCAAACGCTTGTGCTGCAAACTGGCTGAGCACCTGCGGCGCCAGGGATCCCAGGCGATACAGGCTGACCCCCGCCACCAGACCCGGCAAGAGGCCGTTGCCCCAGCCTCCCCACAGCCAGGAACTTACTCCTTCTGCTAGCAGCAGCAAAGCCCCATTGAGCAGCAGCGGTCGCCACAGCCCCTCGCGAAAGGAGACCAGCCCCCTCCACAAGGCCGTCCGGGGTAGGTGAAGCCGCACTCCCAAGCCCAACAGCCAAAGGCCATCCAGCAGTGGGGCCAACAGCAAATCCAACCCCAGCGGAGCCAAGCCCACCACAATCCCCTTGCCGAGGGCGACAGCTTGGCCCCATTGCTCCACAAAGCGGGCATGATGCTGCCACTGTTTTTCCAAAATCTGAGCCTGAACCCGATCCAGCCGCTTCAACACATTCAAAGCCAGGAGGGATCCCGCCTCGGTTTGCAAAATCTGCAGAATTCGCCCCCGCAAGGCTTCAATTTGGGGTGCAGGCCGTTCCCATTCCAAAGTAATGCGGCCATCCGGCCAGTGGGTGCGGACTTTCAGAGGTTTTGGGCAAGCGGCCACGGTCAAAATCTCCTGCGGCGATACCCAGCCTAGGTGGCGGCTGATCTGGGCACAAATGGCCTGCAACTCCGCTTCGGAGTAGAGATCGCATTTGTTCAACACCAGCAGGATGGGCTTGTATAGAGTGCGCAGCTCCGAGAGAGCTTGGTATTCCAACTGGGTCAGGTCGGTGGCGATGACAAACACGATCAAATCCGCCGAGCGGGCCACATCCCAGGCCAACTGTTCGCGGGCTTCTCCTTCCACTTCGTTCAAACCCGGAGTATCCACCAGCCTCACCCGCCAAGGGATCCCTGGCTCCGGCTGCCACAGCAGGGATTGGGGCTGCTGAGTGACCCCATTGAGGGGGCCCACCTTCAATCGCTCCTCGCCGGTTAGGGCGTTCAGGACGGCCGACTTGCCACGGTTGACCAGCCCAAACACCGCAATGGAAAACAGCCGCGCGGTGAGGCGCTTGCGCAAAGTGGATAGAGCCCTGAACTCCGGTTGTAAATCCCGACGGCTGGCCAGAGATTGCCAATGATCCCAGCACCTTTGCAAAACGGTTTCGGCTTGGGTCAAGGGAGTGGTCATAGACAGGGGCAATGGACTAACCCTCACTCTAGAGGGAATTGCCCCTCAGGGCTAGCCGTTTCTCCCCCCCAGCGTGGGGAATCCAAACCCCACAAAATAGGGCATGATCACCCTAGGGTTCCGCCGACTTTCCTATGTTGTACCGCCTTCCCCAATCTCTGAAATGGCTTCGTGTGGGTGGATCCCATCGTTCTAAGCAAGAGCGCCAGATCGTGCGCAGCCTGCTGGCCTTTGCTGGGGCGCTGCTGGTTATGGATGTTGTGCTTCTGAGCGCCCTTCGCTAGTCCAACTTGGCAAGCCCATCGTTAGGTGATTCCGAACAAGTCTAAGTCTGAGGCATTCCTCTAGCACTGCTACAGGCAAGCACTCCCAGCCCCTTGCCCATTATGAGGAGAGGGGATCCCAGAATTGGCAAACAGTTGCACTGCAACTCGAAATAACCCCAACCCGATCAGAGGGTGGGAAGGGTTTTCCAAGTTACCAAGTTGCCTGTCAGGCAACTGTTAATTGACCAGCAAAAGGCTAGCTGGGATCCCTTATGCTGCGAGGGCAAGCCGCCGGGGATGGGGGCCGGATCGGGAATAATGGAAGCGGCCCCAGCCGGGAGAGCTGGGTTTTCCCCGCGCTGAGGTCGTTGTTTCCCTTCTCTTGAGGCCGGCTATGGTTTTGCAGGAGGCGGCGGGCGTGCCCCGCATCAACGCGCGCGAGTCGGATGTTTTCGACATTTTCAACCTGAAGCATTATCTCGGCCCTAACCCCTATCTCAATACAGCCGCTTTCACCTTCGACTTTGCCCTTACCCAGTGCCCACAGCCGCTGCCCATTGATGTCTACCTGTCCAAGGTCTGCTTCCATTTCCCCCAGTTGCAGGAGGGATCTTATCCTTCCTACGCCCACTTGTTTGCCCGGCTGGTGACGGAGGTGAACCGGTTGCAGATGGATCTCCACTTGCAGAAGTGGAGCTGTCACCTGTTTCCAGAGTATGTGCGCATCGCGGTGCAGACCTTGCATGGCCGTACCACTCGTGCCGCGGTTTATTTTGCTTGGGATTGGCTGGAAGCCATCGCCCAGGGGGAGCCCTTCGACGTTGAAGGGGAGATGCGCCGCCTGCAGCAATTGTTTCGCGACTCGGTGTACGGCGGGCCGACGGTCTATGCCCTCCTGCGGGCTGCTCACGAACGCGGGATCCCGACCTACTACCTATGGGATGAAGGGGTGATGCAGTATGGCTATGGTCGCAACCAGGTGCGAGGGGTGGCCACCACCTTTCACTGCGACAGCCATCTCGACTCTGACTTCACCACCCGCAAAGACGATTGCAAAGCCTTTCTGGCGGCGCAAGGGTTCCCCGTGCCCCAGGGAGAGGTGGTCGCCTCTTTGGCAGAAGCTTTGCAGCAAGCGCAAGAAATCGGCTATCCGGTGGTGCTCAAGCCGGTGGCCGGCCACAAGGGGATAGGGGTAACAGCAGGCATTCAAACCCCGGAAGAACTGGCCTTTGCCTACGAGGTAGCCGTGGCAGCCCTTCCCCCTGAGGAGCCCATCCGACTGATCCTGGAAAAGCATCTGCAGGGCACCGATTTTCGCCTGTTGTGTGTGGGAGGCCGCTTTGTGGCGGCCACGGAACGACGCCCCGCCTCAGTGACGGGAGATGGCCAAAGCACCATCGGGCAGCTCATCGAGCAGGCCAACCGGGATCCCGTCCGTTGGGATACCCCCACTTCTCCCCTGGGGCCGATCCAATGGGATGAGGCAATGGAGCGCTTTCTGGCAGAGCAAGGCTTGACAGTGGACAGTGTGCTGGAACCGGGGCGGACGGTCTATCTGCGCAAGGTATCCAATCTCTCGGCGGGAGGAGTGAGCCGCGATGTCACGGCCACCGTCCATCCCGACAACGTGGTTTTGGCCCAAACCATTGCCCAGCAGTTCTCGCTGGTGTGCTTGGGCATCGATGTCATTGCCCCCAGCCTGGAGCGCTCCTGGAAGGAGGGATCCCTGGGGATTATCGAGATCAATGCTGCGCCGGGTGTGCTCATGCACCAAAAACCTGCCATTGGCGCGGGAGTGGATGTGCCGGGGGCAATCCTCGACCATCTGTTTCCCAAGACGGCCCGCATCCCGATTTTGACCTTTAACCGCCTCACCTTGGCGGAGGCGCACACCTTGGTGGAGCATATTTTGTCCCACCGCCCCAACGCATGTGTGGGATCCGTCTGTCGGGAGGGCGTGCTGCTAAACCACAGCTCTAGACCCCTGCAGGGCAGCCTCTTTCGCCAGGTGAAAACCCTGCTGCGCCATCCCCAACTGGATCTGCTTTTGGCGGAAGCCGACGCAGAGACCCTGGAGCGGGAGGGCTTGGCCTACGAAGGCAGCGATCTGGTGGTGCTGCGGGATCCCTCCGATCAAGAGCTGCAAACCCTGAAACGGGATCTCAACCCCGGCGGCGCCCTCTTCCTGCAGCGGGGATCCACCCTAACTTTGACGGTGGCGGGCCAGGCGGAGCGATTTGAATTGCCGGGGACAGACCTTCAGATGGGGATCCTGCTGCGCTCCATGACCCTGCGGATCATCTGCAGAACCATTAGCCAGATGCTGAAGAACTGGTCTGGCTGAGGGGTTTTGGATTTTCTTCAGATTCTTGTAAAAGGGTAGGCAAAACAAGGGATCCCTGCTGGGGAAAAAGGCCGGCCAGCCAGTCAGCTAGAAATCGCAGGAGCCCCGCACTGTACCCGTAGGGTCAGTGCCGGGAGGAATGCGCTTTGATGAAGTACAATGAACTTATGAGCCAAGT